>NZ_JBEXSD010000043.1:0-50124 GCF_040613495.1 Nocardioides sp. NPDC006273
CTGGAGAGCCCCGGCACCGGGGCGTCGTTCGTAGGACTACTCGCCCGTTATAACGACCGGATAGACCTACGAACGACGTGTTACACCCCCGCGAGCCGCGCAGATCCCAGCCACCACGGGCCAATTGCCATCCACAGTGCTCATCCGGGCCGCGGTTATCCACAAGGCAGCATCACACCTCGACGCGATGTCGGTGGGCTCTCGCAGGCTGGCCCCATGAACCCACGCATTCAGGCGACCATGGCGTCGAACCACGGCCTCATCACCCGCCGACAGGCGATTCTCTGCGGCCTCGACGCCGACACCATCTACCGCTATCTCAGGAGTGGGACATGGCGGGTCATACGCCGCGGCGTGTATGCCGAACGTGCGTATGTCGAGAGCATCACGCTGCCCACCGACAGACAGCGGCTTCGTGACCGGGCCGCGTGCGCCGCGATCACCGTCCCGTTCGTGCGAAGTCACGACACCGCTGCGCTCGAGCTCGACATGGGCATCCTCCTGCCACGGAAGCCTCAGACTCACGTCACTCGCCATCCCGTCGTCGGCGCCCACAACAAATGGGGCGTGAAGCATCACCTGGCGCCCTACCTCGATAGCCAGCTGACGGAGGCGAACGGGTTCGAGGTCCTCGGACCCGCCCGCACGGCGGTCGACATCGCCCGCGAGCACGGCCGCCCCTACGGCGTGGTCGCGATGGACTCCGCTCGACGGATGGGAGTCTCGGTCAGCGAGCTCCACGAGGTCCTCGACCACATGCAGCACTGGCCGAACCGTCGACAGGCGCAGGCGGCCATCGACCTCTCCGACGCGGGAGCCGAGTCGGTCGGCGAGTCCCTCACCCGCGACGTACTCGAAGAGATGGGGCTGGCAGGCATCGAGACCCAGTTCGAGATCACAGACGGTGTACGCACCGCTCGGTTCGACCTCAGAGTGGGCCGACACGTCTTCGAGTTCGACGGCCGCGGCAAGTACGTGCCAGCCGCCGACGGCGGTCTCGCGCTCCGCTCGGTCGACGACATCCTCGCCGAGGAGAAGACGCGGCAGGACTGGGCGCACGGTTTCCATCTCGGCATGTCACGGGTGGAGTGGACGGATCTGTTCGGCCGGAACCGCGGCTACCTCAAGGATCGCCTGGGCCGCGAGTACCGGACGACGTGCCGCGCCTTCGGCACCGACATCTCAGATCTCGAACGGTTCCGCGTCCGACGCTCGCAGGCGGCTTGATGCCGTGCACCGGCCGACCTCAGACGAACAGCAGAGGTACGCCCACGAGCAGCCCCCACACCAAGGTGGCCAGTCCCGTCTGCTGGAGGACGGGGATCAGCCGCGGCCCGAGGTTGGCACGGTCGAGCACGGTGCGCACCCCCTGAGCGGCGACGACGATGAACCCGAGACCGAGCAGCGCCCACCAGGACGTCGTCAGAGCCACGAGCACGACGGAGACGGCGGCGACGGCCACGAGAGCGACGTAGAGCCAGCGGGTGCGCGCGTCACCGAGACGGACGGCGAGGGTGATCTTCCCGGACTCGGTGTCACCGGGGATGTCACGGAGGTTGTTGGCGACGAGGAGCGCGGAGGTGATGGCGCCGATCCCGACGCCGGCCCACAGTGCGCCCCACTCCCAGGTCTGCGTCTGCACGAAGGTGGTGCCGATCACGGCGACGAGACCGAAGAAGACGAAGACCATGACCTCGCCGAGGCCGGCGTAGCCGTAGGGGTGCGAGCCGCCGGTGTAGTACCAGGCCGCGACCATGCAGACCAGGCCGACCACGACCAGCCACCACGCGGAGGTCACCGCGAGCACGAGCCCCGCGACCGCGGCGATCCCGAAGGCGATGAACGCCGCACGCTTGACCGATGACGGAGTCGCGAGACCGGAGCCGGTCAGCCGGAGCGGACCCACGCGCTCGTCGTCGGTGCCGCGGATCCCGTCGGAGTAGTCGTTGGCGTAGTTGACCGCGACCTGCAGCGCGAGGGCGACGACGAGGGCGAGCAGCGCCTTCCACCAGACCAACCCACCGGCGTACGCAGCCACCCCTGTCCCGGCGATGACCGGCGCGAGCGCCGCGGGGAGTGTGCGAGGACGGGCTCCCTGGAGCCACTGAGCAGAAGTTGCCACCCCGCTATTCAACACCGGCCGCTCGTCGCGGGTCTCGCGGGGATGTAACACGTCGTTCGTAGGACTACTCGCCCGTTATAACGACCGGATAGACCTACGAACAGCGTGTTACACGAGCCCACGCCCGCCCCGAGAACCCAGCGACCCCTGCCAGGAAGCAGGGGTCGCGGGGTGGGGGTAAGGGATGGATCAGGTCTTCGGCGGATCGTCGGAGTCGACGCTCAGCTCCGCCTCCATGGCCTCGATCTCCTCAGCCAGCTTGTCCGGCGGCGGAGCGCTGGGCTCGGCCGCCTCGGCACCAGCACCACCGGACCCGGCCGTACGCCGCTTGTTCCACACGTCGAACGCGACGGCGAGCAGCAGCACCAGGCCCTTGATTGTCTGCTGCCAGTCGATGGAGACACCGAGCAGCGACATGCCGTTGTTGAGGATACCCATGACGAGACCACCGATGATCGCGCCGATGACGGTGCCGACACCACCGGTGACAGCCGCGCCACCGATGAAGGCGGCAGCGATCGCGTCGAGCTCGAAGTTGACGCCGGCCTTGGGGTTCGCGGCGGTCAGACGGGCAGTCGTGACCAGACCGGCCAGACCGGCGAGCAGACCCATGTTCGTCATGACCAGGAAGTCGACACGCTTGGTGTTGACGCCGGACATCGTGGCCGCGTCGACGTTGCCGCCGATCGCGTAGACGTGCCGACCGAAGACGGTCTTGTTCATGATGAACGTGTAGATCATGATCAGCCCCGCCAGGATCAGGCCGACGATCGGCAGTCCGCGCGCATCGGCGAGCAGGTAGGCGAAGTACATGATCACGATCGACAGCAGCGCCAGCTTCACCACGAAGAGCGGGAAGGACAGGACCTCGAAGTTGTAGGCAGTCTGGGCGTTGCGACGACGGACCTCGAGGAAGATCAGCACCCCGACTGCGGCAACCGCGATGAGAAGCGTCAGGTTGTGGAACCCGGTGTCCGGCCCGATCTCGGGCAGGAAGCCGTTGCCGATCGCCTTGAACTCCTCGGGCAGACCACCGACGGTCGCGCCCTTGAGCACGACCAGGGTCAGACCGCGGAAGAGCAGCATCGAGGCCAGCGTGACGATGAACGCCGGGATCCCGACGTACGCGACCCAGAACCCGTGCCAGGCGCCGATGGCGGCACCGATCAGCAGGCCGAGGAAGACGGCCAGCCACCACGGGAAGTCGTACTGAGTCATCATGATCGCCGAGGCGGCGCCGACGAAGGCGGCCACGGAGCCGACCGAGAGGTCGATGTGGCGCGCCACGATCACGATCACCATGCCGATGGCCAGGATCAGGATCTGGGCGTTCTGGACGACAAGGTTCGACACGTTGAGCGGCTTGAGCAGCACGCCGTCGGTGGTGATCTGGAAGAGGATGACGATCGCCGCCAGAGCGATGATCATCCCGTACTGGCGGACGTTCCCGCGCAGCGTGTTGAGCAGGGCATTCATCGGGTGCTACTTCCTCGCGTCCGCGGTCATATAGCGCATCAGGGACTCCTGGGTGGCCTCTGAGCGGTCGAACTCATGGGTGATCACGCCCTCGGCGAGCGTGTAGATGCGATCACACAGACCGAGCAGCTCAGGCAGCTCGGAGGAGATCACCAGTACGCCGCGACCGCTGCTGGCGAGCTCCTGGATGATCCCGTAGATCTCGTACTTGGCGCCGACGTCGATGCCTCGGGTCGGCTCGTCGAGGATCAGCAGCTTCGGGTCGGTGTACATCCACTTGGACAGCACCACCTTCTGCTGGTTGCCGCCGGAGAGCTTGCCGACGCCGGCGGTGATCGAAGGCGCCTTGATGTTGAGGTTCTTGCGGTAACCCTCGGCGACCACGACCTCCTTGTGCTCGTCGACGACGAGCCCGGAGCGGAGCTTCTTCAGCGCGGCCGCGGTGACCGAGGTCTTGATGTCGTCGATGAGGTTGAGCCCGAGGCCCTTGCGGTCCTCACTGACGTACGCGATGCCGGCATCGATCGCCTGGGGGACTGTGTTGAGGTGCAGCTCCTCGCCGTCGAGCACCATCGCGCCCGAGGTCCGCGAACCGTAGGAGCGCCCGAAGATCGACCGAGCCAGCTCCGTACGCCCCGCGCCCATCATCCCGGCGATGCCGACGATCTCGCCGGCTCGCACGGACAGGTTGGCCTGGCGGATGACCTCACGGTGGCTGTCCTGCGGATGCATGACGGTCCAGTCGCGGACCTCGAAGAGGACCTCCCCGATGGAGGGGGTGCGGTCGGGGAAGCGGTTCTCGAGCTCGCGGCCGACCATGCCACGGATGATCCTGTCCTCGTCCACGCCACCGTTGGCGACGGACAGGGTCTCGATGCTCTGGCCGTCGCGGATGATCGTGATCTCGTCGGCGATCTGCTCGATCTCGTTCAGCTTGTGGCTGATCATGATCGAGGTGATCCCCTTCTCCTTCAGCCCCTCCAGGAGCTCGAGGAGATGCTGGGAGTCGTCGTCGTTCAGCGCGGCGGTCGGCTCGTCGAGGATGAGCAGCTTGACCTCCTTCGAGAGCGCCTTGGCGATCTCGACCAGCTGCTGCTTGCCGATGCCGAGGTTCTTCACCGGCGTCAGCGGGTTCTCCCGCAGGCCGACCCGCGCGAGCAGGTCGATCGCCTCGCGGTTGGCGCGCCCCCAGTCGATGATGCCGCGCTTGGCGGTCTCGTTGCCGAGGAAGATGTTCTCAGCGATCGAGAGCTCGGGGATGAGGGCGAGCTCCTGGTGGATGATCACGATGCCGGCGGCTTCGCTCTGCCGGATGTTGCCGAACTTCGCGGTCTCACCTTCAAAGACGATGTCGCCGCTGTAGGTGCCGTGGGGGTAGACCCCGCTGAGCACCTTCATCAAGGTGCTCTTGCCGGCGCCGTTCTCACCGCAGATCGCGTGGATGTCACCGCGGTTGACGACGAGGTTGACGTCGGCGAGCGCCTTGACGCCCGGGAACTCCTTGGTGATGCCGCGCATCTCCAGGATCGGTGAGGCGATGCCCTGAGCCTGTCGAAGGGTCATGTCGTTCCTGACTTTTCGGCCCGCGAGGCTGACCGGCGCGCTCGCGGGAGGGCCAGCAGACCGGGCCCGACGTCGTACGCCGGGCCCGGTCGTGCGGGCGCTACTTGATCTCGTCGGCGGTGTAGTAGTCGGAGTCGACGAGCACCTTGGTGACGTCGTCCTTGGTGACCACGACCGGCTCGAGGAGATAGGACGGAACGACCTTCTTGCCGTTGTCGTAGGTCTCGGTGTCGTTGACCTCGGGCTCCTCGCCCGCGCCGACGGCGACGATCATGTCGACGGTCACCTCGGCGAGCTCGCGGGTGTCCTTGAAGATCGTGGAGTACTGCTCACCGGCGTTGATCGACTTCACCGACTGCACCTCGGCGTCCTGACCGGTCACGACCGGCAGATCGGCGGTGGTGTAGCCGTTGCCCTTGAGGGCGGCGATGATGCCGAGCGAGAGGCCGTCGTAGGGCGAGAGCACGCCCTGGACCTTCTTGGAGGCGTACGTCTTGGTGAGGATGTCCTCCATGCGCTTCTGCGCCGTGGCGGGGTCCCAACGCAGGATCGCGGCCTGCTTGAAGTCGGTCTGGCCGGAGGGGATGACGATCTCGCCGGACTTGATCAGCGGCTCGAGCACCGACATGGCGCCCTCCCAGAAGAAGGTGGCGTTGTTGTCGTCGGGCGAACCACCGAAGACCTCGACGTTGTAGGGGCCCTCACCCTTGACCTTCAGGCCGTCGACGAGCGAGGTCGCCTGCTGCACACCGACCTGGAAGTTGTCGAAGGTCGAGTAGTAGTCGACGGCCTCGGTGTCGCGGATGAGGCGGTCGTAGCTGATGATCGGGATGTCCTGCGACTCAGCGGTCTCGAGGACCTCGCCGAGGGCGGTGCCGTTGATGGCGGCGACCACCAGGACGTCGACGCCCTTGGTGACCATGTTCTCGACCTGCGAGACCTGGGTCGGGATGTCGTCCTCGGCGTACTGCAGGTCGACCTTGTAACCCTCGGCCTCGAGCTGCTTCTTGATGTTGTTGCCGTCGGCGATCCAGCGCTCGGAGGACTTGGTCGGCATGGCCACACCGACAGTGCCCTTGTCGCCGCCCTCGCCGCCGCCGTCGCCGCCGCATGCCGCCAGGCCGAGCGCAAGCGCCGCCGCGGTGATCGTGGTGAGTACCTTGCGCACTTACCTGCTCCATTTCATCTACGGCCACGTCGGTAGATCCACGCGCCGCTGTCGGGGGGTGCCGGAGACCGGCGCAGGGGCCGGGTTCCAGGTGGGCCACATCACAGATGTGAACGCTCACATCGGGACAGGTTGCCTCCTCATGTCCGAATGCGTCAAGTGCAGGACGAGGATGTTTCCGACTCGTGACTTACGGGAGACCCCGTTGATCATCAGCACTCGCACAGGGGGCTCACAGACAAGCCCAACCAGCAGCTGTGGAGATCGCGCCACGTGAGCGCGATCTCCGGTTCACAGGTGACGTACGCCGACCAACGATCCAGCGCCGCCCGGCCAGGCGACCTCGATCGACTCGGCACCGTCGGCCTGGGTGCCGTCGACGACGCGCTTCACCACGACCGCGAAACCGCCTGCCTCGAGTTGGGGATCGGCGCCGTGGGACCGGATGGTGACACCGTCGAGGTGCGGCACCGCGTCGGGCTCCCAGGAGCCGGTGCCGGCGGCGGTGACCACGGTGTCGCGGCGCTCCACCAAGCGGCCCTGATCGTAGATGTCCATCGGCTCCTGGGTCGCTCCAGTGAGCGCGGCCGCCAGCAGCGCCCGGACGGCCACCGGGTCGGCGCAGGCGTCGTAGACGTAGCGCTTCCCCAGCGCGGAGTGGTCGGTGGTCGCCATCAGGAAGTCGGCGGCGCCGTCGAGGGGAGCCTCGCGGTAGGAGACCGGAAGATGGACGACGGACTCGCCGACCTCGAGGAGCACGCACTCGATCCCGACGCGTCCGGCCGGGTCGTCGAACCGGTAGGAGCCGATCGTGTGGTTCAGGTCACCCTCGCACCACGGCTGAGCGGCGAGCCAGGCGCCGAAGATCTCCTGCTTGGTCGGGGTGAGAGTGGCCTTGTGAACGATCGACATGACCGTTGTCTAACAGGTCAGGACACCTTGTGGCTATCGCCTTCTCCGTCGGACGCCTTGCCGGTCCCAGTGCCGGCCTCGGCGTCAACCTCGGCGTCGGTCTCGGTGTCGATGTCCGCGTCCTCCTTGGCACGGGCAGCCTCGACCGCCCTCGCCGCCCGGGCCTCGACCTTCTCGGCGAAGGCCCGACGCTGCGGGTCGAGCACGAAGAAGGAGAGCACACCGCTGATCACGAACGCCACGATCACCGCGAAGAAGATGTTGACCTCGCCCGCGACCAGCGACCAGATGCCCGCCACGATGCCGAAGGTCGCGATCAGCGACAGCAGGCGCAGACCGGTGTAGATCAAGAACTCTTTCATCGTGAGGCTCCCTCGGAGATGGTGAGCTCGACGACCGCCGGAGCAGCGGGGGCAGCGTACGAATGCTGCGAGGTCGAGGAGAAGTAGTTGATGCCGATGAAGTTGAACCACAGCGTGGCCAGCCCGATCAGCGCCACGATCGCGGCCTTCTTGCCCTTCCACCCGGCGGTCGCGCGGGCGTGCAGGTAGCCGGCGTAGACGACCCAGGTGATGAACGCCCAGACCTCCTTGGGGTCCCAGTTCCAGTAGGAGCCCCAGGCCTCGTGCGCCCAGATCGGACCGGAGATCAGCACCCCGAAGGTCCATACCGGGAACGCGAACGCGTGGATCCGGTAGGAGACCCGGTCGAGCGCCGCCAGCCCGGGCACCCGCGCCAGCAGAGCGGCGTCGGGGAAGCGGTTCTTGAGAAGGTACGCCAACGAGGCGATGCCGCCGAGCGTGAACCCGCCGGTGGCGATGATCGCGGCGATGACGTGGATGACGAGCCAGTAGGAGTTGAGCGCCTCGGTCAGCGGCGCGACCGGCTCGTAGAGCGCGACGACGCCCAGCATCAGCACCACGACGGTGAACCCGAGCACCCACGGCGCCATCCAGGCCAGCTTCAGGCGACGGTAGAGGACGACGTACGCAGCGGCCACCACGAACGAGCCCGAGATCGTGAACTCGTACATGTTGCCCCACGGCACCCGGTTGGGATCTGCGGCCATCCCGCGGGCGATCAGGGCAGCGAGGTGGCAGACCACCGCGATCGCGGTCAGCATCAGGCTGAGGCGGCCGAAGAGGGCGGCCCGATACTCGCGCACGTCAGCCGCGGGGTCCGCCTGGACGCCCTCGTCTGCCGGGGCACCCGCACCGACGAGCTCCTTCGCCCCGGCCGCGGCCTTGGCCCGCGAGAGCCAGGCCGACCATTCGACCAGCGCGCAGAGCAGCGCCAGGAAGTAGACGACCCCAGCAGCCGTGATGGCCTGGTTGCTGAGAACACCCCAGGTGTGGTCAGACATCTTTATCCTCCTGTGTTCGCGCGCCTCTTAGGTTCTCGACCAGGCCGGTGACAACGGATGCGGTGTCTCCACCGCCGGAGCGGTCGAGGGCGGCGACCTCGACCAGTGTGCGCCCATCGACTCGGCGGGCGCGAACCCACACCCGTCGCGGACGGATGAAGAGCGACCCGAGCAGCCCCACCAGAGCGAGGGAGACGCCGAGGAGCGCCCACTCCTTGCCGGGCGACTTCGAGATCTGCACCCGGTTCCACTGCTGGACGTCGTCGAAGGAGACCGAACCCAGCCCGTCGGGCAGCTCGGCCGTCTCACCGAGGCGCAGGTTGAACGCCTTGCCGGTCTCGTCGGGCGACATCATGTGGGCCTTGGAGGTGTCGAGCGCGTAGACCGACTGTGGCCCGGCGTCGAGGTTGAGGTCGCCGCGGAAGCCCTGCAGCGAGAGCATCGCGTTCGAGCCGTCGCCGATGTCGCCCATCAGGTTGACCGGCTCGCCGTCGACGGTGCCCTGGAACGGGTAGAAGAGCCCCTGGAAGCCGATCTGCTCGGGCGAGGCGTACGGCGCCTTCACGACGCCGAAGGAGAGCAGGTTCTGGCTCTGCGGAAGGAAGACTGTCGGACCGGAGTAGGCCACGTTTCCCTCGCCGTCGCGCACCGTGATCACCGGCGCGTAGCCGTGGGCGAGCAGGAAGATGTCGGTGCCGCCGACGGTCAGCGGGTGGTTGACCTTGAGGTCGTACTTCTTCTCGTCGCTCGCACCCGCGGTGTAGCGGAGGTTCGACTCGAACCCGCGCGCCGTCCCAGCGCCGGGTCCCGTGGTCAGCCACTCGGCCTTGAAGTCGTCGATCTTGAAGGAGAAGTCGTCGAGGTCCTCGGGGGTGAAGAGCGAGCCGGGCTTGAAGTCGTCGTACTGCGACAGCTCGTTGGCGAAGCCGTACTCCTCCCCCACCAGCACGATCACGCCGCCCTTGTAGCCGAAGAGGCTCCCGATCGCGAACGCGACCAGGACGATGATCAGCGACATGTGGAAGACCAGGTTTCCGGCCTCGCGCAGGTAGCCCTTCTCCGCCGAGACGGAGTCCGCCTCGGTGGTCGAGCCTGTCGAGACCTCCGTCCGGATCCGGTAGCCGCGCAGCTCCTTCCGCGCCGCGGCGAGCACCTCCTCGGGCTCCTCGTCGGTGACGTACGTTGCGGAGTCGGGCAGCCTCGTCAGCTTGGCCGGCGTCGCCGGTGGCTGAGCCCGCATGGCGCGCGCGTAGACCAGGCACCGCGGGATGATGCAGCCCACCAGCGAGACCATCAGCAGCAGGTAGATGGCCGCGAACCACGGCGCGGAGTAGACGTTGAAGAGGCCGAGCCTCTCGTAGATCGGGGTGAGCGTCGTGTGCGCCGCGCGCCACTGGTCGGCCTTGAGCGAGTCGACCCCGTCCTGCGGGATCAGCGAGCCCGGGACGGCGGCAAGCGCGAGCAGCAGGAGCAGGATCAGCGCCGTACGCATCGAGGTCAGCTGGCGCCAGCCCCAGCGTGCCAGCTCGCGGGCGTTGAGCTCGCCCGGGCGGCGTACGTCGTCGCTCATAGCGCGATGCCCTCCCAGCGTTGGACGAGCTGGACCTGAAGCCACTGGATCCCGTAGTCCCACCAGCCGACCAGGAGGGTGATGCCCACCAGGATCATGAGTACGCCACCGACGATCGTGATCGCGCGTGAGTGCTTCCGCAGCCAGGTCAGCGCGACCATCGCCTGGCGCCACATCACCGCCACCAGCACGAACGGTATTCCGAGACCGAGCGCGTAGACACCCAGCAGCAGCGCACCCCGTCCGGGGGTGCCTTCGGTGTAGGCCAGCGTGGCGATGACCGAGAGCGTCGGACCGGTGCACGGCGTCCACGCCAGACCGAAGAGGAAGCCGAGCACGGGCGCGAAGGCAAGCCCGACCCCAGGCACCTTGTGCACCTTCACCTCACGCTGGAGCATCGGGATGAAGCCCAGGAACGCGATGCCCATGACGATGCAGACGACGCCGAGGATGCGCTGGCCGATGTCCTCGTAGGCCTGCAGCCACTGCGAGATCCCGCCGATCCCCAGCCCGAGCAGCACGAAGACCACCGAGAACCCGGCGACGAACAGCAGCGCTCCCGCAAGCATGCGGCCGCGGCGTACGTCACCGGAAGCGAGGTCGGCGCCCGACAGGCCGGTGGCGTAGGAGAGGTAGCCAGGCAGCATCGGCAAGGTGCACGGTGACACGAACGAGAGGAACCCGGCCAGCAGCGCGACCGGGATGGCAAGCATCAGCGACCCGCTCCCCGCAGTGCTCCCGAACCAGTCAGCCATTCTTTGCCGCCGAAGAGATCAGCTCGTCGAGCGTACGTGCGGAGGGGATCTCGCCGCGGATGAGCGCGGCCACGCGCCCCTCGGGGTCGAGGATCGCGGTCGCCGGGATGGCGCGGGGCGCCAGGGACCCCTTCAGCGCGAGGACGGCGGCGCCGTCGGGCGAGTAGACCGACGGGTACTCGACGCCGTAGTGCCGCTCGAACGCCAGCCCCTGGGCCGCAGAGGCGTCGCGGGTGTTGATCCCGACGAAGGCGACCTCGTCACCCAGCTCCTCATAGGCGGCTTGGAGCATCGGCATCTCCTTGCGGCACGGCGCGCAGCCGGTCCACCAGACGTTGAGCACGGTGACCTTGCCACGCGTGTCGGCGAGGTCGAAGGGCTTGCCGTCGAGGGTCTCGCCGGCCAGCTCGATCGGCTCGCCTCGATCGGCGACCGGGATCTCCTGGGTGCGGCCGTCACCGGAGATGTAACCGGCCTCGTTGGTGCCCGTCTGCCCGCACGCGGCCAGCAGCCCCACCATCACCACCGTGAGGAGGAGGCCACCCAACTTCTTACGCACACGCAGGATCGTTCCTGACAAACCTGAGAGCCTCGTTAATCTTCCGCGTCTTCCGCGTCGCCGGCCGAGAACGGCGCGTACTTGTCCTTGGCGGGCAGCATGTCGCCGGCCGGCTCGCTGTAGGAGAGCGCGACGAACTCGTCGTCGACGAAGTGGAGCGAGGTCAGCGAGCACAGCGCGCACTGACGGCGGCGCGGGTCGTGCAGGAAGCTGCGGCCCTCGACGTGCAGCCGGGTGGTCCAGATCGGCAGCTGGTGGGAAACGATGACCACCTCGTGGCCCCGGGCCAGGTCCCGCGCGTCGTGGATCGCGGCCATCATCCTGACCACGATCTCCAGGTAGGGCTCTCCCCACGACGGTTTGAACGGGTTGATCAGCTTCGGCCAGACCTTGGGGTCCTTCAGCGGTCCCAGACCGTCCTTGAAGCTCTTGCCGACGAAGAGGTTCTCCGACTCGAGCACCCGCTCGTCGAGCGAGATGTCGACGCCGAGCGCCTTCGCCAGCGGGCCGGCGGTCTGCTGCGCCCGCTCGAGGGGGCTGGAGATGACGTGGGTGATGTCCTGCCCGGCGATCCGGTCGGCGACACGCTCGGCCATCTGCAGGCCGAGCTCGGAGAGGTTGTAGCCGGGTCGACGCCCGTAGAGGATGCCCTCCGGGTTGTGCACCTCACCGTGGCGCAACAGGTGGACCGTGGTCTCCATACTCATTCCCCTCCGATGGTCGTGCCTGTCGAGATGACCGCCTTTGCAGCGGCATCAGCAGCGTACGGAAGCGCCTCGACGATCTGGGAGACGGCTCGCTCGTCGTGCGCAGATGAGAGGAACCAGGCCTCGTACGCGCTCGGCGGCAGGTAGACGCCCTGGTCGAGCATCGCGTGGAAGAAGGCCTTGTACGCCGCCTCGTCGGTGGTCTTGGCCTCGTCGAAGTTGCGCACCGGCTTGTCGGTGAAGAAGACCGAGAACATCGTGCCGGTGGACTGGATGACGTGCGGGAGTCCGGCCTTCGTGAAGCTCTCCTCGATCGCGGCCTTCACTGTCTCCGCGGCGCGGGTGATGTGGTCGTAGACCTCGTCGGTGGCCAGCCTGAGGGTCGTGAGGCCGGCGGTGGTCGCGACCGGGTTCCCCGAGAGGGTCCCGGCCTGGTAGACCGGTCCGTCTGGGCTGAGCGAGGCCATCACGTCGGCGCGGCCGCCGAAGGCCGCTGCCGGGAAGCCACCGCCCATCACCTTGCCGAAGGTGACCAGATCGGGCGTCCAGCCCTCGTGCTTGCCGTCCAGGCCCCACTGGCCCTGGTTGCTAGCCCGGAACCCGGTCATCACCTCGTCGGAGATGAACAGGGCGCCGTTGCGTGTGCAGGTCTCGCTGAGGAACTGGTTGAAGCCGGGCTCCGGCGGCACGACGCCCATGTTGCCGGGTGAGGCCTCGGTGATCAGGCAGGCCACCCGGCCGGCGTATTCCTCGAAGGCCGCCGCGACCGCGGCACGGTCGTTGTAGGGCAGCACGACGGTGAGCTCGGTGCTGCTCTCGGGTACGCCGGGGGTGCCGGGGATCGCGTGGGTGACCAGCCCGGAGCCGGCGCTGGCCAGCAGCGAGTCCACGTGGCCGTGGTAGTTGCCGGCGAACTTCAGGATCACGTCGCGCCCGGTGAACCCGCGCGCCAGGCGAATGGCCGACATCGTCGCCTCGGTGCCGCTGCTGACGAACCGCACCTTCTCGACCGGCGCCCTGCGCACGATCTCCTCCGCGAGCTCGACCTCAGGGGTCGTCGGCGTCCCGTAGGACGTGCCGCGCATGACCGCCTCCAGGACCGCCGCCTGGACCTCCGGATGGGCGTGGCCCAGCAGCATCGGGCCCCAGGAGCAGATCAGGTCGACGTACTCGTTCCCGTCGACGTCGGTCAGCCACGCTCCCTTCGCCTCCCGGATGAACCGCGGCGTCCCGCCCACCGCGTTGAAGGCGCGCACGGGCGAGTTCACACCGCCCGGCGTCACCGCCTTCGCGCGGGCGAAGAGCGCTTCGGATGCCGCTGCGGACAGAGGTGAGATGTCGTGAGGCACCCACGCATTCTCTCTGAGGTCGCCCCGAAACCCCATTTCGGCCTCAGCCGGCGGGAGTCGCAGCCCCAGGTGGCAGCCCGGCGTCGGCGTTGTAGATGTCGTTGGCAGTGAGCGCACCGGCGTACTGCCACACGCCCTTCACGTCAGCGGCAAGCGGCGCCTCAGGGCCCGCGAGATCGAGCGTCGTCGTCCCGTTCCCGACCTCGAACCCGCCCTTAGCCGTCCACGGCGTGGCGAACGATGCCTCCGGCATCTGGCCTTCGGGGCTGCCGTCTCCGAACTCGGGAGAGAAGCCGTTGAGATAGATCTCGATCCGGCGGAGCTCAGCGTCGTAGACGCCGACCACGACGTTGACGTCCTCGGGCGTCCAGACGTCCGCGCGCACCTCCGCGATCGTGGCATCGACGCTGTCGCCGCCGGCCATCTGGAAGTACACCTGCCCGCCGGAACCATCGCTCTTGACGCGGTAGCCGAGCGTCCAGGCCGCCGCGTTCTCACCGGCCTGCTGAGCGATCGCCCCTCCCTGCGTCGGGTCGGTCAGACGGAGCGACGCAGCCACCGAGAACGACGCGGCCGAATCCGTCACCGGATGGTCCAGGGTGATGCTCTGACCGGCCGTGCCCGGCAACGCCAGGAAACCGCCCGGAAGGTACTGGTCGCCCGCGCCCGCGACCTGCAGCGGGGCGCCGAAGGAGCGATCGGTCAGCACTCCGGACTCGACGGTGTCGGTGCTGACGCCGAGGTTCCACTCCGCAGCCATGCTGGTCGCGTACCCGGTCTCGTCGGCCAGGCTCACGCGTTTGGCGATGTCGGGAGCGGTGGCGCGGTTGTTCCAGAGGCCGACCTCGTCGACCGTCACATCGGCACAGCCGGGCTCCGGCAACGCCAGGTTGCCGCACCCGAGCTGCCAGGTGGCTCCGTCCGAAGCCTCGACGCTGTAGGCGATGGTGTCCTCGGCCTTGCCGTTGACCCACAAGGTGAGCTCGTTGACCGAGGAGGAGTACGTCGCCGCCAGGTGTGCCCAGACCCCGCGGATTCCCGGTGCCGAGGCCAGCTCCGCACTCGTAGCGGATCGTCGGCCGGCGAGCCAGGTGCCGTCGGTCGCGTCGTACCCGATCTCGAACGCGTTGCCCTCAGCTGTCGGAACCGAGACCAGGGTCGCAGATTCGGCTGCGTCGACGTGCGCCCACAGGGCGACGGAGAAGTCCTGACCGGTCGAGACCCCGGTGTTCGTGGCGGTCGCCGGTGCGCCTCCGCGGAACTGGAGGCCCGTGCCGTTGCGACCCACCGAAGTCGTCACCGCGCCACCGAGGTCGAGCGTGCCCGCAGCCGGGTCGGCTCCGGAATTCGCCCCCGGGTTGGAAGGATCGGTGAACGACCACTCTGTCACCACCTCGTTCGCAGGGACGTAGAAGCTGTAGGACGCGGTAGAGCCCCACACGCCCGCCTTGTCGCGTGCCTGCACCTGCAGCTTGCGGAGGCCTGTCTTCTGCGACGTGAACGAGAAGGTCCGCGCCCGCCCCGCCTTCGTGAGGATCGGCTCGCTCACTCCCGATGGCTCTCCCGCCTCGGGACCGAGGATCGACCAGCGGTACGCCTCGACGTCTGTGTCGCCCTTGGCCGCTTCCACCTCGAAGGTGCCATCGACGCCGACCCGCGTCCCGTTGTGCGGGCACACGGTCGAACACTCCGGGAAGGATGTGCTCGATACGACCGGCGCGAGCGGCGCGGCGTCAACGTTCGCGCTGATCGGTGGAGCAACAGTCGGCGGGGCCGCCCCGGCAGACTGCGGCACGAACGAGATCGAGGCTGCGGCCAGCGCCACACCCATACCGGCGACAAGGCGCGACGACACATAAGCCATACGAGACTCCAGACACGAGAAGACCGAGGAAGCACGATCCGGGACCCGAGTCGGAGCGGCAGCCGTCACCTTCCCACCACCAAGGCTCTCGATCTCCGCAATGGGTCGGTCGTTCCGGAACTGTGGATTTCCGCTTACCCTGGCCGGTATGGAGGCGCGGTTTGAACCGGAGGCCGTGGTTCGGCGTCATGAACCGCATGGCCCCGCGTCTCATCAGCATCTCATCAGCGTCTCGTTAACTGGAACGCAATGTTCCACTAAAACGTGACGTGCGTAACTTTGACGTGAGACGGTTCGTTTAGAACGTTGCGAATGGGGAGCAAGACCCAGGCCTTTCAGGCCCGGGGATTGAAAGGGAGATTCGATGTCCGCTACGCGCTACAGCCGCCTTCAGAAGGCGACCGCGCTCGTTCCGCTCGCGCTACTGAGCGCGGCGTGGACGGTCAACGTCACCGGTCTGACGCAGTCGAGTGCCACAGCTTCTGGTCCGGCCAGCTACGACGACGCCTTCAGCCTGCCTGACGGCACCTCGGTTCCGTCCGAGGCGATCGAGGCGCCGGCCAGCGTGTCCGCCTCGACCAACAAGGGCGACAAGTCACTTCCCGGGACGGCGAGCACCGCCGGCATTCCCTCGGCCGCGCTCGCCGCGTACCAGCGCGCGGCCACGGTCATCAACGCCGCCGACCCGGCCTGCAAGATCGACTGGCCACTGATCGCCGCGATCGGGCGGGTCGAGTCCAACCACGGGCGCGCCAACGACAACCGTCTCAGCGCCGAGGGCGTCTCCACCCCTGGCATCTTCGGGGTGCCGCTCAACGGCAAGGGTAACGTCTCCCAGATCACCGACACCGACGGTGGGCAGTACGACGGCGACACCACCTACGACCGCGCGGTCGGCCCGATGCAGTTCATCCCCTCCACCTGGGCGATGGTCGGCGTGGACGCCGACGGCGACGGCAAGCGCAACCCCCAGGACATCAACGACGCCGCCCTCGCCTCTGCCGTCTACCTCTGCTCCGGCAACGACGATCTCTCCACCGCCCAGGGCGCGCGGGCAGCGGTCTTCCGCTACAACCACAGCCAGTCGTACGTCACGACGGTGCTTGGTGTCGCCGACGCCTACCGTTCCGGCGACTTCACCTCGATCCCGAACAGCACGGTCCCGGTCGACTACGCGATCCCGCGGATGGAGGCTCCCAAGCCTTCGAAGCAGAAGAACCGCGAGTTCCGGGCCGGCGGCAAGCAGCAGGCAGGTCCGCGTGGCGGCTCCTCGCAGGCTCCTTCCAGCCCGTCCACCGAGGCCCCGGCCGGCGAGACGCCGAGCGGCGGCGGTAGCGGCGGCGGTGGGAACGGCGGCGGCGGTGAGACCGGTGGCGGTGGCGAAACAGTGACCAAGCCTGTCGAGCAGGTCGCCGGCTCCACTCAGTCCGCGCTCGCCACGACGGGCCAACTGATCACGGTATGCACCGAGGCTCTTCTCGGGAAGTACGGCAAGGCGCCACA
The DNA here is from genome assembly GCF_040613495.1 of Nocardioides sp. NPDC006273. Classification (NCBI taxonomy): domain Bacteria; kingdom Bacillati; phylum Actinomycetota; class Actinomycetes; order Propionibacteriales; family Nocardioidaceae; genus Nocardioides; species Nocardioides sp. NPDC006273. The sequence goes on from NZ_JBEXSD010000043.1 coordinate 16,912, forward strand.
GGACGCGATCGCCGCGTGCGTCGACCAGCTCAGCGGCAAGACGCTGCCGGATGCGCAGGCCGCAGTCGGCGGGGTGCTGAGCGGTCTGACCGGGCTGGTCTGCGGCCTTCTCGACCCGCTCAAGCTCGGGCTGTTGGGTTGCCCGAAGAAGTGACTGTTTGACCGTAGGGCCCCGCCATCCGGCGGGGCCCTACGCATGTCTGGGGCCGCTCAGCCCACGTGTAACACGCTGTTCGTAGGACTATCCGGTCGTTATAAAAGGCGAGTAGTCCTACGAACGACGTGTTACAGCTGCTCGGCTCACAACTACTCGGCGGCGCGAGTCAGCCCCATCGAGCAGCAGGTCGGACGGCCGATCAGGCGGCTGGCTCGTCGTCCGCGTACTCGGTGACGAAGTCGCGGCCGGCCTCGCGGACCGCAGCCAGAGCGGACACGTCGCTCAGCAGAGAGTTGAGGTGGTAGTCGGCGACCGACTCCGCGATGGCGTGAGTGCTGGTCGTCGGCTTCTCGTCCTCACGACGGCCGTGCCACAGCCGGTGCTGGGCGCCCTCGTTGAGCGAGAGCAGCATCAGCGCGGTGGCTGCGGGGTCGGTCCGGCGCAGCTCACCGCCGTCGACACCGAGCTCGAGGAGCCGGGCGGTCGCGGCGCACAGCTTCTCGCCGTCCTCCTCGAAGCCCTCGAAGACCTGGGGCTGCGCCAGGGCGGCGATCTCCAGCTCGTAGAAGTCGAGCGGGGCGGTGCACAGCTGGCGGACATCGGTGTAGAGGAAGGCGTAGAGCCGTGGAGCGACCGGTCCGTCCTCCTCGAGAAGCTTCTCCGCGAGCGTGAGCGACTCGCGGTTCTTCTCCATCAAGGCGGAGAGGATCCCCTCCTTGGACTTGTAGTAGTAGTACATCGAGGACTGCCGCAGCCCTACGCTCTCGGCGATCTGGCTGATCGTCGTCGCCGCGACCCCTTGGGCGGTGAAGAGCCGGGAGGCCTCTTTGAGGATCTCTTCCCGGGGATTCGCCGAATCACGTCCGCTGTTGCGCGGCCGTCCGGTGCGCTTCGGGCTGCCCAACTCTCGATTGGTCACGGTCTCGAGTCTACTCTCAGGAGGTGTTCCACGTCACAGAGGTGCTCGGGCTGATCGGGCGAAAGGTCAGCCTCTCAGCCAGCCGGCTGCCTCGGTGGCCCAGTAGGTCAGGATGACGTCCGCGCCCGCCCTCTTGAAGGCGGTGAGTGTCTCCAGGATCGCCGGTTCGCGGTCGATCCAGCCGTTCGCAGCGGCAGCTTCCAACATCGCGTACTCGCCCGAGATGTTGTACGCCGCCACGGGAACATCGACAGACTCACGCACTCGCTGGAGCACGTCGAGATACGGAAGTCCGGGCTTGACCATCACGATATCGGCGCCCTCGGCGACGTCAAGGAGCGCCTCGCGGACACCTTCGAGCGCATTGGCCGGATCCTGCTGATAGGTCCGCCGGTCGCCCTTGAGCGCGGAGTCGACCGCCTCCCGGAACGGACCGTAGAAGGCCGAGGCGTACTTCGCGGAGTAGGCGAGGATCGAGACGTCGGTGTAGCCGGCGCCGTCGAGAGCAGCACGGGTCACCGCGACCTGACCGTCCATCATCCCGGACGGCCCGACCATGTGGACGCCGGCCTCGGCGTGGGCGATCGCCATCTGGGCGTAGAGCTCCAGGGTGGCGTCGTTGTCGACGGAGCCGTCCTCGGCCAGGACGCCACAGTGACCGTGGTCGGTGAACTCGTCCAGGCACAGGTCGCTCATCACCGTGAGCGCGTCGCCGACCTCGGAGACCACGTCGGCGATCGCCACGTTGAGGATGCCGTCGGGGTCAAGCGCGCCCGAGCCCACGGCATCCTTCGTCTCCGGGACACCGAAGAGCATGATCCCGCCGATACCGGCGGAGGCGGCCTCGGCCGCGGCCTTCCGCAGCGACTCCCGGCTGTGCTGGACGACCCCGGGCATGGTTGAGATCGAGACGGGCTCGTCGATCCCCTCGCGCACGAACGCGGGCAGGATCAGATTGGCGGGGCGTACGGCCGTCTCCGCGACCATCCGGCGCATGATCGGCGTGCGGCGCAGCCGACGGGGACGGATGACTGGCTTCTCGATGTTCATCAGATCTCCAGAGTAACGCCGAGTCGGCTCATCTTGACCTTGCTGCTCGCTTCGCTCGCAGACTGCGGTCAAGATGAGCCGACTCGGCAAACATTTTCAGCTCGTGCGCGAACGGCGGCGCGAGGCGGGACGCCGGTCGGACGGCTTGGTGACCGGGAGGCCCTGCTCGACCAGCGCGGCGCGACGCGCGGCGCCGAAGTCGGCGAGCGCCTCGGTGAGCGCCTCGATCGACGGCTCGGGCGACATCACGTCGACCCGCAGGCCGTGCTCCTCGGCGGTCTTGGCGGTGGCCGGACCGATCGCCGCGATCACCGTGGAGGTGTGCGGCTTGCCCGCGATGCCGACCAGGTTGCGGACCGTGGACGAGGAGGTGAAGACCACCGCGTCGAACTTGCCCGTCTTGATCGCGTCGCGGGTCGGCGCGGGCGGCGGGGCCGCCCGGACCGTGCGGTAGGCGGTCACGTCGTCGCACTCCCAGCCGAGGTCGACCAGGCCGGCGATGAGGTTCTCGGTGGCGATGTCGGCACGCGGGAGGAAGACCCGGTTGATCGGGTCGAGGTCCGCGTCGTACTCCGGCCACACCTCGAGCAGACCGGCGGCCGACTGGTTGTCGGTGTTCGGGACCAGGTCGGGGCGCAGACCCCAGGCCTCGAGCGCCTGCCCGGTCTTCTCGCCGACCGCGGCGATCTTGAGACCGGAGAAGGCACGGCAGTCCAGGCCGTACTCGTCGAACTTCTCGCGCACGGCACGCACTGCGTTGATCGAGGTGAAGGCGATCCAGTTGTAGCGGCCCTCGACCAGGCCACGTACGGCCTTGTCCATCTGCTGCGGGTTGCGCGGCGGCTCCACGGAGATCGTGGGGACCTCCTCGGGCACCGCGCCGTAGCCCTTCAGCTTCAGCGACAGCGCCGGCGCCTGCTCCTTGGTGCGCGGCACGAGGACACGCCACCCGAAGAGCGGCTTCGTCTCGAACCACGAGAGCGTCTCACGCAGATTGACCACCTTGCCGATCACCACGATCGCCGGCGGCGCCATCCGTGCGGCACGAGCGTCGACGGCGATGTTCTCCAAGGTCGACTCTATCGTCGACTGCTCGGTCGTGGTGCCGACGCGGGTGATCGCGACCGGGGTCTTGGCCGAGCGGCCCGCCGCGACGAGCTCCTTGGCGATGTCGCCGATCATGCCGACACCGGAAAGGAGCACGAGCGTGCGGTTGTCCGCGTACTGGCTCCAGTCGATCTTCTCGTTGCAGGTCACGACGGCGACCTCGTGGTGGTCCTTGGTCGTCAGCGGGATGCCGGCGTAGGCGGGGACCGCCGACACCGACGAGACGCCGGGGACGATCTCGAAGCCGATGCCCGCCTTGGCGCAGGACTGCGCCTCCTCGGGGCCCGAGGCGTAGAGGAAGGGGTCGCCGGTCATCAGGCGCACGACGCGCTTGCCCAGCTTTGCCTGCTTGACGACGGCCTTGGCACGGGCGGCGTTGGCCAGCGGCTGGCCGTCCACGCCGAACCCACCGTCGATGAACTCGGGTCCGACCGGTTCTGGGCTCTCCTCACCCTCGGCCGGCTCGACCGGCTCGGGGATGCCGAGTACGCCGCGCACCAGTGATGCGTGCTCGGGGGCCTCGGTCACGACGACATCGGCCTGCTTCAACAGGTCGATCGCCCGTACCGTCAGCAGCTCAGGGTCACCGGGACCGCTGCCGACGAAGGACACCCAGCCCAGTGGGGTGGCCGAGCTGTGCTCGGCCGTCTGCTCGGTGGTCTTTGCTCGGGTCATGCGTTGCGCACCTTGTCCTGCTCGGGAGCGGTCTGGGGGGAACCGCCCGTGTCCATGACAGCCTGGCCTGGGTCCGCGGGATCGTCGGTCAGGTCTGCTGCACCCTCGGCGAGCATCTCCTCGGCGAGCCGGCGCCCGACGCCTGCGGCGTCGTCGATCGGCCCGGATGCGGAGAGTCGAACCGAGAGCGAGCCGTCGAGTGAGAGCGCGACTGCCCGCACCCACAGCTCTGGTCCTTCCTCACCCTCAACCACGTCGGCGAGGGTCCCGATGGGCGCAGCACAGCCACCTTCGAGGGTGGCGAGCACCGCGCGTTCTGCCTCGACGGCCGCTCGGGTGGGCGAGTCGTCGAGTGAGGTCAGAATCTTGCGTACGTCGGCGTCGGCGTCACCTGCACGGCACTCGATCGCCAGGGCCCCCTGACCGGGAGCGGGCAGCACCTGGATCGGGTCGAGGACCTCGGTGACCTCGTCGAGCCGGCCGATGCGGGCCAGTCCGGCGCGCGCGAGGACGACCGCGTCGAACTCGCCCGAGCGGACCTTGCCGATGCGGGTGTCCACGTTGCCGCGGATGCCGGCCAGCTCCAGGCCGAGGCCTAGGGCCTTGATCTGGGCGACCCGCCGGGGCGAGCCGGTGCCGACCCGCGAGCCCGGCGGGAGCTCACCGAGGGTCAGACCGTCGCGGGCGACGATCACGTCGCGCGGGTCCTCGCGCGACGGGACCGCGACCAGATCGATGCCCTCTTCGGGGTAGGTCGGCAGATCCTTGAGCGAGTGGACCGCGAGGTCGATCTCCTTGGCGTGGAGCGCGTCGCGCAGCGCGCTGACGAAGACGCCGGTCGAGCTCGCGCTGGTCAGCGGGGTGTTAGCCGCCTGGGTGCGGTCGCCGTCGGAGACGATCTCGACCAGCTCGACGGTGTGGCCCTGGGCACGGAGCATCTCCGCGACGAGGGTCGACTGAGTGACGGCGAGCCGGGAACGGCGGGTGCCGAGACGAAGGGTTCTCATGAGGGGTCTCCTGGGACGTCGGCCCGGGTCACCGCGGAGACGGCCTCGGGATCGAGCGCGAAGAGCTCGGCGAGCGCCGCGGCGTAGGACACCACGCCGGACTCGTTGGCGAGCTCCTTGACCCGGACGGTCGGCTCGTGGAGGAGCTTGTCGGCCACGCGGCGTACGGTCCGGAGGACCTCGGCACGAGTCGCCTCGTCGAGGTCGGGCAGCTTGTTGTCGAGACGTTCCATCTCGGTGGCGACGACGCCGGTGGCCATGCTGCGCAGGGCGACGACCGTCGGCGTGACCGCCGACTGGCGCCGAGCGCTCAGGAAGGCCGCGACCTCCTGGGTGACGATGTCGCGGACCGCGAGCACCTCCTTGCCGGCGGGCGAGGCGTGCAGCTCGTCGGCGAGGGCGGCCAGGCCGATCAGGGTCACGCCCGGGAGCGAGCCCGCGGCGGGGTCGATGTCGTGGGGCAGCGCCAGGTCGATCAGAGCGATCGGGTGGCTGCTGCGGTCACCGACCATGTCGGCCGGCACGAGCAGCCCGTTGGCGCCCGCGCAGGTGATGACGATGTCGGCGGCCGCGATCTCGTCGGCCAGCTCCTCGAGGGAGGCCGAGCGCGCGGCGTACTCGCTGGCGAGGCGCTCGGCGTTGGCCGTGGTGCGGTTGACCACGACGACGTCGGCCGCCTCCATCCGCGCCACCGTCGCGGTGGCCAGCCCGGCCATCGCGCCGGCTCCGACCACGACGACCCGCTTGCCGCGTACGTCGCCCACAGCTCGTGCTGCACGGTCCAGCGAGGCGGTGACCAGTGACGGTGCGGCCCGATCGATGTCGGTCTCCGCACGCGAGCGCTTGCCGACCCGCAGCGCCTGCTGGAACAGGCTGTTGAGCGCCGGTCCGACCGTGCCCATCTCCTGACCGAGCTGAAGGGCGGCACGTGCCTGGCCGAGGATCTGTCCCTCGCCCACGGCCATCGAGTCGAGCCCGGCGGCCACCTTGAACAGGTGGGAGACGGCACCGTCGTCGTAGTGGACGTAGAGGTGCGGCAGCATCGTCTCGAGCGTCTGGCCGGCACCCTCGATGATGCGCCGCGAGAGCTCCTCGACGGAGCCGTGGAACCGCTCGACCTCGGTGTAGATCTCGAGACGGTTGCAGGTCGCGATGACCGCCGCCTCGCTGACGTGTTCACAACCAGCCACGTCAGTGAGGAGCTTCTGCAGCCCTTCGGTGTCCACCGACGCCGCCTCGAGCATCGAGACCGGCGCAGAGTTATGCGAGATTCCGACTACCAGAACGCTCATGCCGGCGCCTCCATAGAGAAGAGGCAAGTATACGGAACCGCCGGCATGTGAAGCCCGTGATTCGCTTGCTGACGCTCGCTCATGCGGTGATCCCTTCCCCGGAACCATTGTCCACCGTCGCGGCTGCCTCGGCAGACTCCGCAGCCTTGCGCGACTCGTGATAGGCGAGGATCTGCAGCTCGATGGAGAGGTCGACCTTGCGTACGTCTACACCCGGCGGCACGCTCAGCACGGCGGGCGCGAAGTTGAGGATGCTGGTGATGCCGGCCGCGACCATCGCGTCGGCGACGTCTTGGGCGGCGGGCGCCGGCACCGAGATGACCCCGATCGAGACCTGCTCGGCCGCGACGATCCGGGCCAGGTCGGCGAACGGACGGACGTCGAGCCCGGCGACCTCCTGGCCCTGCATCTGTGTGGCCGCGTCCAGGAGCGCGACGGTGCGGAAGCCACGGCTGCTGAAGCCGGAGAAGTTTGCCAGCGCCTGGCCGAGGTTTCCGATACCGACGATGATGACCGGCCAGTCGTGGGTCACGCCGATCTCGCGGGCGATCTGGTAGCTCAGGTAGTCGACGTCGTAGCCGACCCCACGAGTGCCGTAGGAGCCCAGGTAGGAGAGGTCCTTGCGCAGCTTGGCGGAGTTGACGCCGGCGGCCGTCGCGAGCTCCTCGGATGAGCAGGAGGCGATGTTGCGCTCGGCGAGCGAGGTCAGGGCCCGGAGGTAGACCGGGAGCCGGGCGACAGTCGCCTCGGGAATGTCCCGGTGGGGGTCGTGAGCACCGCTGCCCTCACCCGTGTTCATGCTCCGTGCCGTCACGCTCTGCTCTTTCAATGCCGGCGCCACAGGCGGGGGCTTTTTAGCCCGGGATCGCCATGCGGCTCCGCCACCATACGGAGTTTGTGACCGCGAGAACAAACTCGCAGACCGTTGGCTAGCACACGTCCCTGGGGAGTTGGCAGAGGGGGGTTGTTCAGGGTAATGGGCCGATCGACAGTTATTCTGGGGAGCGCGCCAGCGCTGACCTCAGCCGCACCTCGGAGACACGCCAGAAGTCGTGCTGCTTCCCGTCGACGTACGTCACCGGGACCTCGTTCGTGAAGCGCTCGCGCAGCTCCTCGTCGGTGTCGATGTCCACCTCGGTGTAGTCGTCCCCGACCACGCTCTCGACCACGAGCCGAGCCTCGTCGCACAGATGGCAGCCCTGACGGGAGTAGAAGGTCACACGTGGTTCCACCCGACCATCTTGACACCTGACCCCCATTGAGGTGCCACGACCATTACTGTTGGCGAAATGAGCAGCGCCAGCGACCGCCGCCGCGCCGAGCTGCGGCGAAAAGACCTCAAACGCCGCTCGGCTCTCGCCGGCGAGGCCTCGGCCGCAGCCGCGGAGATCGAGGCCTGGCTCTATCCGACGGGCGGAGACCCGTCGGCGGCAGCCTTCTTCGACGTGGACAACACGATCATGCAGGGCGCGACCATCTTCCATCTGGCCCGCGGCATGCATCGGCGCAAGTTCTTCCGTACGCGGGACATCGCCTCGGCTGCGTACAAGCAGGCGTACTTCCGCGTGGCTGGGGTGGAGGACCCCGCTCACATGGAGTCGGCGCGCTCCTCTGCGCTGTCGTTCATCCGCGGCCACCGTGCCGACGAGGTCGAGAGCCTGATGGAGGAGATCTTCGACGAGGGCATGGCTCACCGGATCTGGCCCGGCACCAGGGCGCTCGCGCAGACCCACATCGACCAGGGCCAGCGCGTGTGGCTGGTGACCGCGGCACCTGTCGAGGCGGCTCGGGTCATCGCCAGGCGGCTCGGGCTGACCGGCGCCCTCGGGACGGTGGCAGCCACCGAGGACGGCGTCTACACCGGCGCGCTCGTCGGCGAGATGCTCCACGGGCCGGCCAAGGCCGAGGCCGTCAAGGCGATCGCCGCCCGGGAAAGCCTCGACCTGTCGCGCTGTGCGGCCTACTCGGACTCCTACAACGACCTGCCCATGCTCTCGTTGGTCGGGCATCCGTGTGCGATCAACCCGGACACGCGCCTTCGCGCCCACGCGCGCGCGAAGGGCTGGCCGATCCGCGACTACCGCACTGGACGCAAGGCCGCTCGGGCCGGCGTGATGACAGCTGCACTGGGCGGCGCGGCCACGGGGGCGATCGCCGTGGCGATCGCACTTCGGGGCAAACGGCAGTGATCCACACCCTCGTTAACGAAATTGCCACCACACGCCGACAGAAGTTCGGCTCTGAACCTGACATCCGGAGGCGCTAACCCGTAAGGTGGCTCTCGCTCAGGGGGAGTCTTCGGGAGGGACCCACATGTCGCGCCGCACCAATGACGTCCGTCGTCGCTTGGATGCGCTGCGCGCTGCGGTCGAGCTCTTGATGAACGAGGGCTATGAACCGGCCTACGCCGGCGTCGCCGGTGCCACTGGCCCGTTCGCCGAGCCCGAGCCTCGCGGCTCGGGTGGCACCCCGGAGATCAAGCCGCAATCCGACAACGAGCCCGACGACGACGCCGAGCTCGCCACGTCCTCGGAGGAGAGCGAGGCCGACCGCACCCGCCTGATCGCGCTGGTCGAGCTGGCCCGTAAGGGCGACAAGGATGCCTTCGGCCTCCTCTACGACCACTACCACGGTGCGGTCTACCGGTTCCTCTTCTATCGGACCCGCTCGACCCAGGTCGCCGAGGACCTCACCTCGGAGACGTTCTTCCGCGCGCTGCGCTCGATGACCGGCTTCCGCTGGCAGGGCAAGGACTTCGGTGCCTGGCTGATGACCATCGCCCGCAACCTGGCCACCGACCACTTCAAGGCGGGGCGTACGCGCCTGGAGATGACCACCGAGGACATGGGCCTGCACGACTCCTCGGCCGACGGTCCGGAGAAGATCGTGATGGCGGGCGTCACCAACGAGATGCTGCTCGGCGCCCTCTCCAAGCTTCCCGACGAACAACGCGACTGCATCATCATGCGTTTCCTCCAAGGGCTGTCGATCGCCGAGACAGCCGCTATCCTCGGACGCAGCGACGGAGCCGTGAAACAGCTCCAGCTACGCGGGATCCGCAACCTCGCCAAGCAGATGCCTGACGGGATCCGCTGATGACTGTGTTCCGCACCACCATGAATGCTCGACCGGTTGCCGTAACCCGCGGCCGGGGCGACTCGTTGTCCGACATGGCTGCACCTTGCGCGCAGCTGTTTCGACGAATCCCTCACTGCCGATACCGAGTAGGAACCCTTCGATGAGCCCGGCATTCCCGGCGCGAAAGCGTGCCGACGAGTTCGACCGAATGGTCGCGGCCTGTGCCGCGACGGATCGGCGTGCCTCGCAGTCTGCCGATGAGCTTCGCGATCTGGCAGTCTTCGCTTCGTCGCTCTCCACTCTCAGCGACTCGACTGCGCCCAGTCGCGACTTCTCCGTCTCACTGCGAGAGCGTCTGATGGAGGCCGCCGACACCGAGCTCGTGCCGGCGCCGCGGACCGAGAAGACCGTCGAGCGCAAGCTCACCGTCAGCCCGGTGAGGCCCCGCCGCCAGCGCAAGCTGGCCGTCGCCTTCGCCGCGATGGCGATCGTCGGTGGCACCGCAGGCGCTGCGGCCGCGTCCCAGACCGCTCTTCCGGGCGACTCGCTCTACCCGGTGAAGCGGGCTGTGGAGAACGTCTCCGCGGGCTTCACCGTCAGCACCCAGGCGCGTGGCATCCGGATCCTCGAGGATGCCGGGACCCGTCTTCGTGAGGCCGAGTCGTTGGTCGCCGACGCGCCGATGACCGACTCCGAGCGGGTGACCTCGACGCTCGAGACCTTCTCGCGCCAGGCCGCCCGCGGATCCGACCTGCTGATCAGCGACTTCGAGCAGTCCCAGGACAACGAATCGCTCGCCCAGCTGCGGACGTTCGCGGCCGATGGCGTCGAGAAGCTTGCCGCCCTGGGCCCGCAGGTCCCGGAGCGCGCAGAGCCCGCGGTCTCCGACGCCGCCCAGACTCTCGTGCTGATCGACCAGGCCGCAGCGCAGCTCTGCCCCACCTGTGGTGGCGGCATCACCGAGCTTCCGGCGACGCTGGTCTCCAGTCTCACCTCCGACATCGACGGGCTGCTTCCGGCAGACACTGTCGTCGAGGCCGAGGCGCTGCCGCCGCTCACCCAGGACGAGAACGCCCTCGACCTCCCCTCCATCGACCCCGACAAGATCGGTCCCGGGTCGGTGACCGACCCCGAGGGCGAGAAGAAGGACCCGGAGCAACCCTCCGAGGCCCCCGACGAGGACGGCAGCATCCTGCCGACCCCGACCCCCTCCGAGGACGGTCCGACCACCGAGGACCCCGCGCCTCAGCCCGACACCGGCACCGTGACAGGCCCCGTCACCGGCCTGGTCACCGGTGTCACCGGCCTGGTGGGCGACGTTCTCGCCGGCGCCACCGGCCTCCTCCTCCCCTGACCAACGCCCGCCGAGACGTCAGTTTCTGACGTCTCGGCGAGAGTGGGTCAGCCGAAGACGGAGGCGCGCTCGCCCAGCAGGCGGTAGAGGGTCTGCTGGATCGTCTCGCGCACTTGGTCGGTGACGTTGAAGACCAGCATCGGGTCGTCGGCCTCTGCCGGGTCGTACGCATCGGTGCGGATCGGCTCGCCGAACTCGATGAGCCACTTCGACGGGAGCGGGATGAGTCCCAGCGGCCCGAGAAGCGGGAAGAAGGGCGTGATCGGCAGGTAAGGGACGCCGAGGACCTTGGCGAGGGCCGGGATGTTGCCGACCAGCGGGTAGATCTCCTCGGCGCCGACGACGGAGAGCGGCACGATCGGGACGCCGGTGCGCAGCGCGGAGGAGACGAAGCCGCCGCGGCCGAAGCGCTGTAGCTTGTAGCGCTCGCTGTAGGGCTTGCCGATGCCCTTGAAGCCCTCGGGCCATACGCCGACGAGCTCACCGCCGCGCAGCATCCGCTCGGCGTCCTCGCTGCAGGCCAGGGTGGCCCCCGCCTTGCGGGCGATGTTGCCGATGATCGGCATCCGGAAGACCAGGTCGGCTCCGAGCGGGCGCAGGTCACGCCCGAGCTCATCGTTGATCGAGACCATCGTCATCAGGCCGTCCATCGGGATCGTTCCCGAGTGGTTGGAGACGATCAGCGCGCCGCCGTCGGTGGGGATGTTCTCGATCCCTCGCACCTCGACCCGGAACCACTTCTCCTTGATCGGGCGCAGCACGGCAAGCATGAAGCGTTGAGTGAGCTCGCGGTCGAACCCGTATTCGTCGACCGAGTATTGGCCCGAGATCCGGCGCCGCAGGAACACGATGAACCGAGCGAGCTGCGCTTCCCACTCGGGGCCGAAGACCTCTTTGGCGGCGCTCTCCAGGGCCGCGGCCCAGTCGGACGCCGGGATCGCCCGCAGCGGGTGGCGATCGCGCGTCGTGGTGCCGGTGGAACCCTGGGCGGCGGACTCGGTCACCGGGGCACTCCTGTCAGTCGGCTCTCCAATGTAGCCAGCGCACGGTCGGCACGACTGACGGTCGGTCTCACGCTGTCGGCGAACTCCCGGACCGTGTCCGCGGTGGTGAACCGCGGTTCGAAGCCCAACATGGAGCGCATCCTCGTCGTGTCGACACCGCGGCCGTAGGTCAGCAGCGCTCTCAGCTCGGCGGGGTATTCGCCGCCGCCGAACCTCGCCAGCCCGAAGACCGGCTCAGGGATCGGCACGCTCATCCGCTGCAGCCGCCTGGCGACCTGAGAATGGGTCAGTACGCCGTCGCCGGCGACGTTGAACGTCCCGGGCACCCCGGTGCGTACGGCATGCTCGAGGACGCCGTAGAGATCCTGCTCGTGCAGGAACTGCAGGCGTGGGTCGTAGCCGAGCACGTTGGGCACGACGGCGCGCCGAAAGTGAGCCGCGATCGGGCTGTGCACGTTCGGCCCGAGGAGGTTGGCACAGCGCAGCACCGTGACGGCCACGTCCGGGCGACGACGGGCGAAGCCGCGTACGTAGGACTCGATGTCGGCCACGTCGCGGGCATAGCCGGAGGACGGGGTGCGCCGCGGCTCCATCGACTCGGTGAACATCGCCGGATCGCGGCTGCTCGCCCCGTAGACCTGGGTCGTCGACTTGACCACGACCTGGCGCAGGGACGGCGCGGTCTGACAGGCCGCGAGGAGCTGCATCGTCCCGATGACGTTGAGCTCCTTCATCGTCGAACGACCCCCGGTGGTGCCGGGGGTCGCGATGACGCTGAGGTGGACGACGGTGTCGACCTCCTCCTTGGCGATCACCTTGGCGATCACCGGGTTGCGGATGTCGGCTCGGACGAATCCGACCTTGCCGATGTCCCCGCGAGGCGGGGCGACATCGACGCCGATCACTCGCTCGACGTTGGGGTGGCGGGCGGCAGCGCGCGCAAAGCGGCGACCGAGGTCACGCGAGACCCCGGTGACCAAAAGGACCCGGCCGGGTCCGGTGCGTTCCGCCACCTACGCCACGTACGTCACTTGCCGAGCTTGCGGCGCTGGACGCGAGTCTTCTTGAGCAGCTTGCGGTGCTTCTTCTTCGCCATGCGCTTGCGACGCTTCTTGATGACAGAACCCACGGGGAACCCTTCACGATCGTTGCAGAGAATGCCGGCCCGGTGCCGACGCGGCCACTCGCCGCAGCGAGCGGCAAACAGACCTAGGGGGTAAGACTAACGAAGCCAGGGCGCCCAGAGAGAATCGGTGACCTGATGGGACGGGGTGTTGCCCCCGCGCCCATCATGCCTGGGCGCGGGGTCCGACAACTAGCCCGCGTTGTAGAACGAGCTCTTGAGGTACTCGTTCGCGTCGTCCTCCCGAACCCGGAAGGAGCGACCGACGCGCACCGCAGGCAGCTCGCCCGAGTGAACCAACCGGTAGACCGTCATCTTGGAGACGCGCATCATCGACGCAACCTCGGCAACGGTCAGGAACTTGCTGTCAGAGATGTCTCCAGAAGGAGTAACCATCTGCTTCCACCGTTCTCTCTCGAGTGACCGCGACGCCAGAGGCTTCCCCACCTCTGGTCCAAAAACGCGGTCCCAAAGTGAGAATAGAGCCTGATGTGACTCGTGGGGAAGGGGACACCCCTACGAATCTCACATACTACCGGCGTGTCGAGTTGCTTTTGGGCGCGACGAACCGCCGGTTTCTAGACCGTCTAGAAACCGGGGACTACGGCATCGGGTCGAGCCCGTGCAGCGGGAACACAGCTGTGCGAGTCGCGTGGACCTGCCGGTCCAGCCACGTGCCGGGGTCGTATCCGCTCCCCCAGTCGCGGTAGGCCGGTTCACGCCCGTCCGTCATACGCAACGGTGCGACCCTCCCGAGGCGCGTCTGCACGTGCTCGCGCCAGCCACCTGGCACATCGAGCGTCGGCTCCAAGGGATCACCCGACACTAGCGCAAGGAGATGCGTCCACGCGCGGGGCACGACGTCGACCACCGCATAACCGCCGCCGCCGAAGGCGACCCACTTGCCCGCAGACACCTCGTGGGCGAGGTCGTGGAGCGCGACGTACGTCGCACGCTGCCCGTCCACACTGAGGGCCAGGTCGGCGAGGGGATCGTCGGTGTGCGAGTCGCAGCCCTGCTGGGTCACCAGGATCTCCGGCTGGAACTCACGGACCAAGTCGGGCACGACGGCGTGGAAGGCACGAAGCCAACCGTGGTCCGCGGTGCCGGGTGGGAGCGCGACGTTGACCGCGCTTCCCTCGGCGTCCGGCCCGCCGACCTCCTCGGCGAAGCCCGTCCCCGGGAAGAGCAGCTGTCCGGTCTCGTGGAGCGAGATCGTCAGCACCCGCGGGTCGTTCCAGAAAGCCCGCTCGACGCCGTCGCCGTGGTGCACGTCCACGTCTACGTAGGCGACCTTCTTCACGCCTTGGTCGAGGAGCCACTGGATGCCGGCGGCGACGTCGTTGTAGATGCAGAAACCGGCGGCGCGGCCACGCATCGCATGGTGCAGGCCACCCATGAGGTTGGCGCTGTGCAGGCTCTCCCCGGAGTAGACCTGACGGCAGGCCTCGATGCTCGCGCCGACGATATGGGCACTGGCGTCGTGGATGTGCGGAAAGACCGGGTCGTCCTCCGTACCGAGACCGTGGGCGACATCCGCGTCACCGCTGCGGCCGGCCTTGATCACCGCCTCGATGTAGCTCTCGTCGTGGATGGTGAGCAGCTGCTCCGGGGTGCCCATCGGCGCCTCGACGACCTTCAGACGGTCGAGGATGCCGAGCTCGTCGGCCAGCCGCATCGTCAGGTCGACCCGGATCGGCGCCATCGGGTGGGTCGGGCCGAAGTCGTAGTCGGCGAGGCTGGCATCGAAGACGACCGACGAGTGCCCCTGGCAGGGGTTCGGCCATGTGGTCGGCGGAGTCGTCATGGGCCACACGGTATCCGTGGGATGTGCGACACTGGAGAGGTGTTCAGCATTCGTTCCACTCAGTGGTGGTCCGCCTCCTAGGCGGTCCACCCAATTGTTGAGCACTCACATCAGGCCGCCCGCGGGCGGCCTGATCGATTGTGATCGTCGCTGACCCGTGGGCCTCACCACCCGAAAGGTCCACCATGACCAGGCGACTCTCCCTCATCACTCCCTCTGGCCGACTCACGCTCGGCAACCACCTCGGCGCGCTGCGGCCGATGGCGGCCTCGGCCGACTCGGACGCCTTCTATGGGCTCTCCGACCTGCACGCACTGACGCTGCCGCACGAACCGTCGGTGCTGCGTACGCGGACGGAGGAGATGGCTCTCCTCCTGATGGCATCCGGGCTCGAACCGGCCGCGTTGTTCATCCAGTCCCACGTCCCCGCACACCGGTCGCTCAGCTATCTGCTGGAGTGCGTCGCGCACACCGGTGAGCTGGGACGGATGATCCAGTTCAAGGAGAAGTCGCGCCGTGTCGGCGCATCAGTACGCGCCTCGCTGTTCACCTATCCGGTGCTGATGGCGGCCGACATCCTGCTCTACGGCGCGACCGAGGTGCCGGTCGGTGACGACCAGCGCCAGCACGTCGAGCTCGCCCGCGACATCGCGGTGCGGTTCAACACGACGTACGGCCGGGTCTTCTCGGTCCCTCAGGCGGTGCATCCGGAGGCCGGGGCCCGTGTCATGGACCTGGCCGATCCCACCCGCAAGATGTCGAAGTCGGCCGGCGACGCGCATCCCGGATCGATCTTCCTGCTCGACGACCCCGATGTCGTACGCCGCAAGGTCGCTCGCGCGGTCACCGACTCCGCCGGCGTCGTCGCCCGAGACGAGGAACGGCCGGGGGTCACCAACCTGATCGACATCCTCGAGGCCTGCGGCGGGTCAGCTGCGGGGTTGTCGACCTATGGCGCGCTGAAGGCCGCTGTCACCGACGCGGTCGTCGCCGAGCTCGAGCCGATCCAGAAGCGCTACCGCGAGCTCGCCGCCGACCGGACGTACGTGACGGAGGTGTACGCCGCCGGAGCAGCCAGGTGCCGGGAGGTGACCGCCCCGGTCCTGGCCGCCGCGGAGGCGGCGATCGGCTTGGCCTGAGGGTCCGCTGCGCCCGCTGTAACACGTCGTTCGTAGAACTTCTCGCCCGTTATAAAAGGCGAGTAGTCCTACGAACGACGTGTTACAGCGGCCAGGGGCGGCCTAGATCCGCACCTCCGCCAGGTCTCCGACCCGCGCACCCTGCGGGCGCAGGTAGACGGTGAAGGTGACCAATGCGCAGACGGCGTAGAAGATCGTGAAGGCGATGAACGCCGACTTGGTGGCGTCGAGGGGGTTGTCGACCCAGGGGCTGTTGAAGGCGATCGGGATGAGGAATCCGCCGATCGCACCGACCGCGCCGATGATCCCGACCGCGGCGGAGGACTTCTTGGTCGCGCCGACCAGCGCGGTCTCGCGCTCGGCCGTGCCCGGCGTGGTGGCCATCTCGGCCTCACGGCGGAAGATCGACGGGATCATCTTGTAGGTCGACCCGTTGCCGATGCCGGTGGCGGCGAAGACCAGCATGAAGAAGCCCAGGAAGGCCGGGAACCACGACTGGTTGTCGAACGCGATCGCGGGAGTGGCGTCCGGGTTCGGGGTCAGCTGCATCAACGTCCACAGCACCGCGAGGGTGAACACGACCATCCCGATGAACGCACCGAGCGTGACCTTCGCGCCGCCCCAGCGGTCGGCCAGCCAGCCACCCAGCGGCCGGGTCGCGGAGCCGATCAGCGCGCCGAGGAAGGCGAAGTAGGCGAAGTAGATGCCGGTGCCCAGCGGCGCGGGCTCGGGCACCCAGAAGTTGAGCTTGATCAGCAGCGGCATCGCGGCGGAGTAGCCGATGAAGGAGCCGAAAGTGCCGATGTAGAGGAACGACATGATCCAGGTCTGCTTCGACTTCACGACCGAGAGCTGCTCCCTCGGGGAGGACTTTGCGTCAGTGATGTTGTCCATGAAGAAGTACGCTGCGATCACGCCCAGGATGGCCAGGCCGGCGTAGACGAGCGCGGCCCGCTCGAGGTGGATGCCACCCTCGGAGGCCTTCACCAGACCGAAGATTCCGGCGCCGCCGACGATCACCGGCAGCAGGAACTGGATGAGCGCGACGCCGACGTTGCCGCCGGCTGCGTTGAGCCCGAGCGCCGCGCCCTTCTTGGCGGAGGGGTAGAAGAAGTTGATGTTCGACATCGAGGAGGCGAAGTTGCCGCCGCCGAGTCCCGCGGTTGCAGCGATCATGCAGAAGACCCAGTAGGGGGTGGACGGCTGGGTGACGGCGTACGCGAAGCCGAGGGTCGGCACCAGCAACAGGCCGGCCGACATCATCGTCCAGTTGCGCCCGCCGAACTTCGGCACCGCAAGGGTGTAGGGCACCCGCAGCAGCGAGCCGACCAGGTTCGGGATGGCGATCAGGAAGAAGAGCTGCCCCGGGGTGAAGTCGAAGCCCTGGGCGACCAGGAATGCCGAGGACACCGACCAGATCAGCCAGACCGAGAATCCGAGGTGCTCGGAGAAGATCGACCAGATCAGGTTGCGGCGGGCGGTCCTCGCCCCGGTCTCCTCCCAGAAGGTGGCGTCCTCCGGACGCCAGTCGTCGATCCAGTAACGGCGGCTCATGGCGGGCTCCTCAGGTGGGGCGATCAGCGAGATACCGACCACGATCGCCAGCCCAGGTTTCAACGGCCGCCGACCCTCGCGTGCGAGCCCGTCAACTTCCGCTCACGGCCTCACAGGGCTCACGACCTCACCGGTACGCCGCGCGGCGGGCGGCCCATGCCGCCCGCCGCGTACGTCTTCCGGATCCGCAGACCTCAGCCGAGGTAGCGCTCCCACGGCCCGGTGATGGCCAGGGTGTAGCCCGGGTCCTGCATGTTGACGAAGAGGACCTTGCCGTCGGGCGAGAAGCAGGGTCCGCAGAACTCGGAGTCGTTGAGGTCGTTGCGGGCGATGGCGTACGCCGGACCGCCGGGGAACGCGCCGAGCACGTGCGAGGCGCCGCTGCCGTCCTCGGCGAGGACCAGCGAGCCCCACGGCGTGACGGTGACGTTGTCGGGGCCGTCGAAGGTGAGGTCACTGAACCGAGGGGCCGGGGCGTCGTCCTCGGACTGGGTCTGGTGAGGGAAGTACGTCACCAGCTGGATCGTCTCGGCCTTGTAGTCGTAGAACCAGACCATGCCGTCGTGCGGCGACGCGTCGGCAGGCATGTCGCCTTCCTCCCACGCGTAGGAGTTGACCACGTAGACACCCTCGTCGGTGCCCCAAACGCCCTCGAACTTACGGCCCCGGGTGACCTCGCCGTCGGCGAACTGCTCGCGGCACGGCGTCTCCTGGGCGTCGCGCTCGGGGACCGTCTTCCACTTCACCGGAAAGGGCTGCCCCATCTGCGCGGACGTCAGGTACGCCACGTCCGGCAGCACCGAGCCGTCGGGGAGGATGATCTGCATCGCGGCGAGCGTGCCGGCGTCGTCGGCCAGCGACGTGAGCGCGCCCGGGCCGAGCCTCGTCCCGGCCGGAGCGGTCCAGCGGTAGAAGAGCCCGTTCGGCTCGTCGGCGTCCTCGGACAGGTAGACCTTGGTCCGGGTCTTGTCGATCGCGAGCGCCTCGTGGTCGTAGCGGCCGAACGCCTTGATCGGGCGCGGGTCGGCCGAGCCGTCGGCCCAGACCTCGAAGACGTAGCCGTGGTCCTTCTCGTAGACGCCCTTGGTCCCGTCCTCGCCCTCCCACTCCTCGCCGGCGTCGTTGACGGTCTCCTCGCAGGTCAGCCAGGTCCCCCACGGCGTCGGGCCGCCGGCGCAGTTGGTGGAGGTGCCGGAGATCGCGACGAACTCACCGAAGTTGGCGCCGCCCGCGTCGGTGGTGATCACCGTGCAGCCGCCCGACGGCGCGCCCGGGTCGTAGACGGTGCCCTCGACGAGCGGCACCGGGATGCCCTCGCCGGGCTCGATCTCGTGATTCTGGATCAGCGTGTAGCGCCCACGCCGACCACCGAGCACCATCATCCCGTCGTGGTTCGACGGCGTCTTCTGACCCGTCCTAAGAGTCGTCTCCCCGGCGGAAGTGACGATGGCGTACGCGAATCCCTCGGCCAGCGCGAGGATCCCCTTGGGGTCGTCGACGAGCGGCGGGAACGGCTCGCGGGCGCGCTTGCGTCCGGGGGTGCCGGGCCGCGCCGGTTTCGCCTCGGCCAGAGCGGGAACGGCGCCGGCGACGGCAAGGCCGACCCCGGCCGCGGCTCCTCCAGTGAGCAGGGAGCGTCGAGTTGCGGACATGGGTGGTACTCCTCGGAGCTTGGTAGGGATCCCGAGACAGGTCTCAGCCCCACTCAAGCCAGCCCGCAACACCTGCAGGCCCGCCCGAGATGAACCTCAGGCGACAGCACCGTGAAACGTACGCCAGCGGATCAGGCCGCAGCCTTCAGTCGGGCGCTGCACGCAACGAGGACGAGCATCCCCACCGTCGCGGCGCCGAACATGCCGGCCAGGCCGACACCCCGGGTGGAGCCGGAGCTCCCGCCTTCCCACGCGAACCCACACCTGCAGCACATCAGTTGCCGGCGGCCCCCCGCCGTACGCGAGAGAACCCGGATCTCCTCGTCTTCGGTGCACATGGCACACATAGCCGAAGCCATCGAGTGAACTCCTCGCACTTCTACATGAACAGAATCTGTACAACGCTGTCCAGGGTGACACAATCGCGGGCTCGTCCCCCAGTTGAGCACGACCTGTGTCTGAACTGTGAAGATGCTATTGACCAGCCGAAACGTCGTTCGTGTTGGCGACGCCGTAGGGGATGTGCACCCCGGCGATCGATCCGACCGCGGGGTCCAGGTGGGTCGTCTGGTCGTCGAAGAAGATCAGTGGGCGCAGCACCTCGAGCACCCGCACCTTCTCCACACCTCCCAGGAAGAAGGCCTCGTTGACGTAGACGTCCCAGGACTGCAGAGACCGGATCGCCCGCTCGTGAGCCGGGGCGCCTCGGGCGGTGACCAGCGCGATCCGCAGCCGGGGCTCGTAGTCCGGATCCTCCAGGCGGCGCTGCTCCTCGATCTGCTGGATCCGATTGAGATCACGTAGCAGCGGCTGCAGCGGTCCGGGCTCGAGCGGCTCGGCCTTGCGGCTCGTCTCGTGTGCCCGGTACCTCTCCATCCCCTCCTCGCGGTAGACCCGCTCGGAGCGGTCGTCGGCGAGCACACCGTCGAAGTCGAAGGCGACGACGACGGAGCGGTCGGTCTCGTCGTACGTCGCGGCCGACGGCAGCACCTGGCCGGCCGGGAAGCCCTCCTGGATCGCGGCGATCACATCCGACTGGTTGCCGCTGAGGAACAGCGACATGTCGAGCGCGCCGATGTAACGGTGGGGAGAGCGCCCCTGAGTGAAGATCGCGCGGGTCATCGGCAGGTCGTGGTGCTCGATCGAGCGCATGACCCGCAGCCCGGTGTTCGGGTCGTTGCGCGAGACCACGATCACCTCGACGAGACCGTCGTCGGCGTCGGCGGCCAGGTCGTTGAGGCTCAGCAGCCGCTTGATGAACGGGAACGCGACGCCGGGCGGGAGCGACTCGTCGATGCGTTCGTCCTGGTAGCGGCGGTAGGCCTCCTCGCCGTGCTCGCGGAAGTAGGCGTCCGACTCGGTCAGGTCGAAGAGCGCGCTCGACGCGATCCCGACCACCAACCGGTCCCTCAGTTCGTATCCCACGCGTCGCAACCTACAGCCGATAAATCGATAAATCGTGTGCGTTCCGACTCCGGGCCCGCCTACCGTGGCCGGCATGCAGCAGCGACCGCGCCCGTGAACGCACACGGGTTGTGGGGAAGCGGCTATCCCTCCTGGGCCGGGTCCAGGCGATCGCGGGTTCGAGTCCCGCCAACCCGACGGAGACGTCAGTCCGCGTTGGTGACGCGGAGGAACTCCTGGACGTCGAAGACGGCGCGGAAGAGGCCGGCGCCCTTGGGGAGCATGGGTGCGACCTCGGCGTAGGGGACGATCCGCGGGTCGGTGACGCGGTGGTCGACACCGTCGTAGACGATCGTGGCCGAGTTGGCGGCCAGGACGTTCTGGGCCCAGTCGACCTTCGACGTGTAGGGCAGATTGATGACGAAGCCGTCGGGGGTCGGGAACGGCGTGACCGGGGTGGCGTACTCCCGTCCGCTCGTGCGACCGACGTGGAGGACGACGCCGTTGGTGGCGCCTTCGCCGCCGGCGGTCTTCAGCGCCTCGGAGGCGAACCGCTTGGAGAAGGCGCGGATGCGGTCCTGCAGCCACGGCGACTTGTTGCGCATGCCGATCACGAAGGCGGCACCCGCACCAGCCGCACCGACAGCCAGGACGCCCGGGATCACTCGACTCAATCGCATGCCGCAAACCTACCTGGCGCCCCAGCGCGGGCCTGGGTGACAGATACCGTGGGCGCCGTCACACTGGAACTCTCGGATCTCGACAGAGTTGACGGACCAGACAGGCTCGACCACCGAGGAGGGACGGATGCGGCGCTGGAAGCGTACCCATCTGGGCACAGAGGCCGACCGGGCGACCTTCCGCACCCTCCACAACGCGTCCTTGGCGACCCCTGCCCTGCGTGGCGGTCTGACCGTGGACAGCGCCGAGCGCGCCGCCCCTCATCTCCAGGCGCTCCTGGCCGCTCCGGCGCTCGCGATCACCGACACCGACGGCCTGCTCGCCTGGGAGGGCATCGGCACCCACCACCAGGAGCAGGTGACCAAGCTGGCCGAGGGAACGCTGGAGCACGGCGCGACCCGGTTCTACGACCGGGTCGACCTGGAGTGCGGTCAGGCCGGCTGCCCGCTGCACACCGCCGTGGTCAGCCCGCTGGTCGTCGAGGACCACCTCGTCGGCACGCTGCAGGTCTACGCCCCGAACACCTCCGCGATGATGGTCCGCGCCGCCGACGAGGTGGCGAGCTGGGTCTCCGGCCAGCTCGAGCTCGCCGAGCTCGACGCGTCGCGGCGGCGGCTGATGGAGGCCGAGGTGCGCGCGCTGCGCGCCCAGATCAGCCCCCACTTCATCTACAACTCTCTGGGTGCGATCGCCAGCTTCGTACGCACCGATCCGGAGCGCGCGCGGGAGCTGCTGCTCGAGTTCGCCGACTTCACCCGCTACTCCTTCCGCACCCACGGCGAATACACGACGCTGTCCGAGGAGCTGCGGTCCGTGGAGCGCTACCTGCTCCTCGAGCAGGCCCGTTTCGGCGACCGCCTCAGCGTGAGGCTCTCGGTCGCGCCCGAGGTGCTGCCGATCGCGGTCCCCTTCCTCAGCCTCCAGCCGCTCGTCGAGAACGCCGTACGCCACGGCCTCGCCGACGCCGAGACGGGTCACATCTCCATCAAGGCCGCCGACCGAGGCTCCGAGTGCTTGATCGAGGTCGAGGACGACGGTGCGGGCGAGGACCCCGAGAAGGTACGCCGCGCCCTGGCCGGCATCTCGACAGGAACCAGCGGCAGCAACGACTCGATCGGGCTCGGCAACGTCGACGCCCGGCTCCGCAACGCCTACGGGGACGACTACGGTCTCGTGGTCGAGACCGCCCCCGGCGCCGGCACTAAGGTCGTGCTGCGGATCCCGAAGTTCGCCCCAGGAGTGCACCCATGAGCGAGCGCAAGCGAGCGACCATCAAGAGCCACATGTCGCCGGGTCCGTATTCTTGCGCTTGCGCTACGGAGGTGGCGACATGACCGTGTCCTCGAACGGCCGTACGGCGTACACCACCGGTCAGCGCCGCCAGGGCGCTCCCGGCGGGTGGCTGCGGGTGCTCGTCGTCGACGACGAGCCGCCGGCGGCCGACGAGCTCTCCTACCTGCTGCGGCAGGACCCGCGGGTCGCCGACGTGCGCACCTGTCTCTCCGCCACCGACGGGCTGCAGCAGCTGCAGGAGTCGACCGTCGACGCGGTCTTCCTCGACATCCAGATGCCTGGTCTCAACGGTCTCGAGCTGGCCGGCCTCCTGGCGCGTTTCAAGACACCGCCCGCGGTCGTCTTCGTGACCGCACACGAGGAGCACGCGCTGGAGGCCTTCGACCTGCGTGCCGTCGACTACGTGCTCAAGCCGGTGCGCGCCGAGCGCCTGGCCGAGACGGTCACCCGCCTGGAGGGCAGCGTGCCCGAGGAGGAGCCCAGTGGCGACCTGCAGATTCCGGTGGAGCTCGGTGGGGTGACCCGGTTCGTCTGGCGCAGCCAGATCAGCCACGTCGAGGCTCAGGGCGACTACGCGCGCCTGCACACCGGCGAGGGGTCCCACCTGGTCCGGGTGCCGCTGACGCAGCTCGAGCAGGAGTGGGCGCCCGCGAAGTTCGTACGCATCCACCGCTCCCTCCTCGTCAACCTCGCCCACGTGACAGAGGTGCGGTCCGAGGCAGGGCGGTGCTCGGTCGTCGTCGGCGGTGCCGCCCGGGGCACCGAGCTGCAGGTCAGTCGGCGGCACACCCGCCAGCTGAAGGATCTCCTCGCCAGACGCTCGGGTGCATGAGCGAGCGCCAGCGAGCGACCACAGGCCTCAGGCCGCCGGGTCCGTATCCTTGCCTTTACTGGACGGATCCGGCGGGATGAGCGAGCGCCAGCGAGCGACCACAGGCCTCAGGCTGCCGGGTCCGTATCCTTGCCTTTACTGGACGGATCCGGCGGGATGAGCGAGCAGCAACGCGTACGCGTCACCGGACCGCCACGCCGACGCCGGATCCCCCGTGGCCAGTCACCCGGCGAGTCCGACCGGCTCGGCGAGATCTACCTCGGGTCGCTGATGCGCGACCAGCTCGTCTCGGCCGCCATCACCCTGGTGCTGCTCACCATCGGGATCGGGTCGCTGCCGCTGGTCTTCTGGCTCTTTCCCGGCCTGGCGAGCATCGCGCCGCTGGGCATACCGCTGCCGTGGATCCTGCTCGGCGTCCTGGTCTATCCGTTCCTCGTCCTGCTCGGCTGGCTCTACGTTCGCCGCGCCGAGCGCAGCGAGGCGGCGTTCGCCGAGCTGAACCACAAGCACGATCAGGTGTATCCCGAGGACGACGAATGAGCCTCGACTCCGCTCCGGCGATCATCGCGGTCGTTCTGGTCTCGCTGGCGACCCTGACGATCGGCACCTGGGGCCTGCGGTTCAGCCGGACCACGAGCGACTTCTACGTCGCCTCGCGCACGGTCCGGCCGGGGCTGAACGCCAGCGCCATCGGCGGGGAGTACCTCTCCGCGGCATCGTTCCTCGGCATTGCCGGCCTGGTGCTCGTCGAGGGCGCCGAGATGCTCTGGTACCCGATCGGGTGGACGGCCGGCTACCTCGTGCTGCTGGTCCTGGTGGCCGCGCCGCTGCGGCGCTCGGGGGCGTACACCCTCCCGGACTTCGCCGAGGCGCGGCTGGGCTCACGGCAGGTGCGGGCGATGTGCGCGCTGCTCGTGGTCGCGATCGGGTGGCTCTACCTGCTCCCGCAGCTGCAGGGCGCGGGGATCACCCTCCGGCTCATCGCCGATGCGCCGCAGTGGGTCGGCCCGGTCCTGGTCGGCGGGGTCGTACTGGTCAACGTCTTCGCCGGCGGGATGCGATCGATCACCTTCGTGCAGGCGTTCCAGTACTGGCTGAAGCTCACCGCCCTGCTGATCCCGGCAGCGGTGCTGCTGGTGGTCTGGGGCAACGACGGCGCGCCCCGCACCGTCCGGCCGATCGAGTGGTCGCTCCCGCTCGGCACCGGCGGCGTTGAGGGCCTCTACCTCACCTACTCGCTGATCCTGGCCACCTTCCTCGGCACCATGGGCCTGCCCCACGTGGGCGTGCGGTTCTACACCAACCCCGACGGGCGCGCGGCGCGGCGTACGACGCTGTCGGTCCTGGTGCTGCTCGGCATCTTCTACCTGCTGCCGCCGATCTACGGGGCCCTGGGAAGTGTCTACGGCGCCACCCCGAAGCACGCCGACACGCTCGTGCTCGTGCTGCCTCGGTTGATGGTCGACGGGATCGTGGGCGAGCTGCTCACCGGGCTGCTGTGCGCCGGCGCGTTCGCCGCCTTCCTGTCGACCTCCTCGGGCCTCGCGATCGCGGTCTCCGGCGTGGTCAGCCAGGACGTGGTCACGCCGTTGCTGCGCCGCTACGGCCATGGGATCGGCGGGGTGGCCGCGTTCCGGATCGCGTCGGTGATCGCGGTCGCGATCCCGTGCGTGGTCGCGCTGCTCACCCCGGGGGTCGGGGTGGCCAGAGGCGTGGCGCTCGCGTTCGCGATGGCTGCCTCGACCTTCTGCCCGCTCCTGATCCTCGGCATCTGGTGGCGCCGGCTCACCGCGCCGGGGGCGACCGCCGGGCTCACCGTCGGCTTCCTCGGCACCACGGTCGCGGTCGTGTGGACCCTGGCCGGCTGGGAGAGCGGAAGCTGGTGGGACGCGGCTCTGGCGCGGCCCGCTGCCTGGTCGGTGCCGCTGGCCTTCGCGACGATGATCCTGGTCAGCCTCTCCACCGGCGACCGGGTCCCGGCCCACACGACCCGCCTTCTCGTACGCCTGCACACCCCCGAGCCCACCAGCTCGGGCGTGCGCTGATCACTCCTGCGGAGGCAGGTACAACCGGTACGCCGCCAGCGCAGCGAGCACGCCACCGGTGAAGACGAGCACCAGCCCCGGCCCCGGCATCCAGCCGCCGAACCCGACGAGCCGGAGCAGGTGGACGAGCTGCCACACCGGTAGCGCCAACGCGACCGCCGCCATGATCCCGGCTTGGACCGCGCAGACCCGCCGCCACTTCAGCACCAGGGCAGCGACACCGAGCATGCCTCCGTAGAAGGTCCACAGCCCAGCGCCCTGAGCACCGGAGACACTGCCGACCGGGGTGTAGACCCATGGCACGAACGATCCGAGCAGGACGAAGGCGACCGCAAGCCCGAGCCGGCGCTTGGCAGGCTCGGCGCGACGCCTGGTCGACACTGCGGTGGGGGTGGCGGGGCTCATGCCACCTGACGATAGAGGTCCGGCGGCGATCGCGGGAGGTGGATCACTCGCCATCCGCCCCTGTACGCGCGCGACGAACGGTCCGTCCGACACGACGAACGGTCGCAGATCTGCCGAAATCCGGTGTGACCGATGTCACTAGCCGCGCTCATGACCGCTTATCGAGAGATGCGCGCCGCTGGCCGCAAAGTGCCCTCCGGCCACCGATAGCGCCTTGCGGGTCGACCCCAGAAGTTGCCAATCTCAGCGTGATCGGCGTCACACCCCACAGACGCCTGGACCACTACTGGAGGATCCGCATGGATGAGAATGCGCGCCGGGCCTACTGGCGCCACAATCTAAGACTCATGGCCGTACTACTGGTCATCTGGGCGCTGGTGTCGTTCGGGGCCGGCATCTTCTTCGCCGATGCCCTCAACAACATCGTCATCGCCGGCTTCCCGCTCGGATTCTGGTTCGCCAACCAGGGCTCGATCATCGTCTTCGTGATTCTCATCGCCGTCTACGTGTGGCGCATGGACAAGCTGGACAAGAAGTACGGCATCGACGAGTACGAGGAGGAGGTCCACCACTCATGAGTGACATCCAGCTCTGGACCACGATCTTCGTCGTCGGCACCTTCGCCGTCTACATCTACGTCGCCTACATCAGCCGCGTCAGCGACACCAAGGGCTTCTACGTCGCCGGTGGCGGCATCCCCGCACCGGCCAACGGAGCGGCGATCGCCGCCGACTGGATGAGCGCGGCGTCGTTCATCTCGATGGCCGGCATCATCGCGCTGGCCGGCAACGGCTACGGCGGCACGGCCTACCTCATGGGCTGGACCGGCGGCTACGTGCTGCTGGCGATGCTCCTGGCTCCGTACCTGCGAAAGTTCGGCAAGTACACCGTCCCCGACTTCGTCGGTGACCGCTACAACGAGACGGCCCGGATGGTCGCCGTGGTCTGCGCGATCGTCGTCTCGCTGACGTACGTCACCGGGCAGATGGCCGGTGTCGGCGTCGTCTTCAGCCGCTTCCTCGAGGTGGACACCCGCATCGGCGTCCTGATCGGTATGGCGATCGTCTTCTTCTACGCCGTGCTCGGCGGCATGAAGGGCATCACCTGGACACAGGTGTGCCAGTACTCCGTGCTGATCGTCGCCTACCTCATCCCGGCGTTCGCCGTCTCCCAGAAGCTCACCGGCATCCCGGTGCCGCAGATCGGCTTCGGCCAGATCCTCGGCGAGCTCGAGGCCCTGCAGGCAGAGCTCGGGTTCAGCTCGTACCTGGACGCCTTGGTCGGCTCCTCGCAGATGAACCTGTTCCTGCTGACCGCGACGCTGATGTTCGGCACCGCGGGCCTTCCCCACGTGATCGTCCGCTTCTACACCGCCAAGAACGTACGCGCCGCGCGAGTCTCTGCGCTGTGGGCGCTCTTCTTCATCGCCCTGCTCTACACGACCGCTCCGACCGTGGCGGCCTTCGCGAAGTTCAACATCCTCGGCTCGTCCCAGGCCGGCACCCTTGCCGACCAGAACTGGTTCGAGAAATGGGCATCGGTCGGCCTGATCACCGGCGCCGACGGTGGCGCGATCACCGACGTCAACGGGAACGGTGCCATCGACTTCATGGGGTCGGCGGCCAACGAGGTGCTGATCAACAACGACATCCTCGTCCTCGCCTCACCCGAGATCGGCGGCCTCCCTGCCCCGATCGTCGGCCTGGTGGCGGCGGGCGGCCTGGCCGCGGCGCTCTCCACCGCGTCCGGTCTGCTGCTGGTGATCTCCTCCTCGGTCGCCAACGACGTCTACGCCAAGCGGCTCCGCCCGCAGGCGACCGAGAAGCAGCAGCTGATGGTCGCCCGCGTCGCGATGGGTGTCGCCGTCCTGTTCGCCGGCTACCTCGGCATCAACCCGCCCGGATTCGCCGCGCAGGTCGTCGCTCTGGCGTTCGGCTTCGGAGCCGCGACATTCTTCCCGATCCTGGTGCTCGGCATCTTCTGGAAGAAGTGCACGGCCGCCGGCGCGGCCTCCGGCATGCTGGTCGGCCTGATCGTCACCGCGGCGTACTTCATCTGGACGCTCCCGGCGGAGTCGGCCTGGTTCTTCCTCGGCAAGGACCCGATCTTCGACATCGCTCCGGTGGGCTTCGGCTTCGTCGGCATGATGCTCAACTTCATCGTGACCATCACGGTCTCGCAGTTCACCAAGAAGCCCTCCGCGATCATGCAGGAGCTGGTCGAGGAGATCCGCTACCCCGGGCGTACCGACCTGGTCGCCAAGCACGCCGAGGAGTAGCTCCCCTGCGCACGGCGGCCCGGAACCCCCGCCCGGTCGCCGTGCCCATCCCCACGCCACACTGGAGCCCTAGGTTCTAGTGTGGCGTGGGCCACGTTCAGCCTCATCTCAACCTCAGCTCAGACCCTTGAAGGAGCAACCGTGAGCGACGAGACACTCTCCAACCTGCTGCACGAGAAGCGTCGATTCGAGCCGCCTGCCGAGCTCGCCGCCAACGCCAACGTCAAGGCCGATGCGTACGACTCCGCGGCTGCGGACCGCGACGCCTTCTGGGCGGCCGCCGCAGAGCGGCTCACCTGGTCGAAGCCGTTCGATCGTGTCCTGAACTGGGACAACCCGCCACACGCGTTGTGGTTCGAGGGCGGCGAGATCAACGTGGCCTACAACGCCGTCGACCGTCATGTCGAGGCCGGCCTCGGTGACCGGGTCGCGATCCACTGGGTCGGCGAGCCAGCCGACGACAAGCGGACCATCACCTACGCGGAGCTCAAGGACGAGGTCTCCCGCGCCGCGAACGCCTTCGAGGAGCTGGGGGTCGGCAAGGGCGACCGGGTGGCGATCTACATGCCGATGATCCCCGAGGCCGTCTTCGCGATGCTGGCCTGCGCTCGGATCGGAGCGATCCACACCGTCATCTTCGGTGGCTTCTCCGCCGACGCCCTCGCCACCCGAGTCGTCGACTGCGGTGCGAAGTTGATCGTCACCTCGGACGGCGGCTATCGCCGTGGCGCACCCTCGGCGCTCAAGCCCGCCGTGGACGAGGCGGTCACGAAGGTCGAGGGGACTCAGCCCGGCCTGGTCGAGAACGTGCTCGTGGTCAAGCGCACCGGCCAGGACGTCGACTGGAACGGCTCGGTCGACAAGTGGTGGAGCGACGTCGTCTCGACGGCGTCGACCGAGCACACCCCGGTGGGCCATGACGCCGAGCACCCGCTCTTCGTGATGTACACGTCCGGCACCACGGGGAAGCCGAAGGGGATCCTCCACACCACCGGCGGCTACCTCACCCAGGCGGCCTTCACGCACTGGGAGGTCTTCGACCTCAAGCCGGAGACCGACGTCTACTGGTGCACCGCCGACATCGGCTGGATCACCGGCCACTCCTACATCGTCTACGGCCCGCTGGCCAACGGCGCCACCCAGGTGCTCTACGAAGGCACCCCGGACTTCCCGGAAAAGGGCCGCTGGTGGCAGATCATCGAGGAGTACGGCGTCACGATCTTCTACACGGCGCCGACCGCCATCCGGACGTTCATGAAGCAGGGCCGCGCCATCCCGGACACCCGCGACCTCTCCTCCGTCCGTCTGCTCGGGTCCGTCGGTGAGCCGATCAACCCCGAGGCCTACGTCTGGTACCGCGACGTCATCGGCGGCTCCTCGGTCCCGGTGGTCGACACCTGGTGGCAGACCGAGACCGGCGCGATCATGATCTCGCCGCTGCCCGGGGTCACCCACGGGAAGCCGGGCTCGGCGATGAAGGCCCTGCCAGGCGTGAGCGCCGACGTGGTCGACGATGACGGCGTCCCCGTGCCGAACGGTGGCGGGGGCTATCTGGTGCTGACCCAGCCGTGGCCGTCGATGCTGCGTACGATCTGGGGCGACGACCAGCGCTACATCGACACCTACTGGTCGCGGTTCAAGGACCAGGGTCCGGATCACGAGCGCTGGTACTTCGCCGGTGACGGCGCGAAGAAGGACGAGGACGGCGACGTCTGGGTCCTGGGCCGCGTCGACGACGTGATGAACGTGTCCGGTCACCGGCTCTCCACGACCGAGATCGAGTCGGCCCTGGTCTCGCACCACTACGTCGCCGAGGCGGCGGTCGTGGGTGCGACCGACCCCGACACGGGGCAGGCCGTGGTGGCGTACGTCATCCTACGAGACGGGTCGCCCGAGGACTGCCACAAGGAGCTCTCCGACCACGTCCGCAAGGAGATCGGCCCGATCGCGAAGCCGCGGCAGATCATGATCGTGCCCGAGCTGCCCAAGACTCGCTCGGGGAAGATCATGCGGCGCCTGCTGCGTGACCTCGCCGAGGGTCGCGGCGTCGGGGACACCACGACGCTTGCCGATCAGACGATCATGGATCTGATCGCCGCCGGGAAGACCACCGCGACCGACGACTAGCGCTCAGCTCGCGCCGAGCCGGCGCACACGGACCGCAGCCAGGGCCGTGTCGCGCCGTCTCGGGGCGGGCAGTCAGTGCTTGATGACCACTCCGCGGACCCGTCCCACCCGCTTGCTAGGGTCAAGATCAGGTGTGCCGGGAAGTCTGGTCGGCGTGACTTTCTCGACCCCTTGAGCCTCTGGAGGCCCATCCGTGTCCGACACCCGCAACCGCCTGTTCACCCGAGGCTCGTGGCTGGAGACCTCGCGTACGGCCGAGATCCTGCGCGCCGAGACGACGGGCGGCGTGCTCCTCATCATCGCCGCGATCATCGCGGTCGGCCTCGCCAACAGCCCCTTGCAGGAGGCGTACGAGGCGGTCCGCGACTATCGCATCGGACCGCACGCCCTCCATCTCGATCTGACCATCGGCGCCTGGGCGGCCGACGGGCTGCTGGCCATCTTCTTCTTCGTCGCCGGCCTCGAGCTCAAGCGCGAGTTCGTCTCGGGCGACCTGCGTGACCCGCGACGGGCCGCGCTGCCGATCGCCGCTGCGGTCGGTGGCATGGTCGTGCCGGCTCTGGTCTACCTGATCGTCAACCTGATCGGCAACGGGTCGCTGGCCGGCTGGGCGACCCCGGTGGCCACCGACATCGCCTTCGCGGTCGCGATCCTGGCTGTCATCTCCACCCACCTGCCGGCGGGGCTGCGTACGTTCCTGCTGACTCTCGCCGTCGTCGACGACCTGCTCGGCATCATCATCATCGCGGTCTTCTTCACCTCTGAGCTCCACATCGGCTACCTGTTGCTGGCGTTCGTGCCGATCGGGCTCTTCGCGCTGCTCGTCCAGCGTCGGGTCCGCAGCCCCTGGCTGCTCCTGCCGCTCGCCGCGGTCGCCTGGGCTCTCGTGCACGCAAGCGGCGTCCACGCCACCGTCGCGGGCGTGCTGCTCGGTTTCACCGTTCCGGTGATCGCCCGCGACCCGGAGGCCAAGCGCGGCCTCGCCGAGCACTTCGAGCACCTGGTCCGACCGGTCTCGGCCGGAGTCGCGGTGCCGATCTTCGCGTTCTTCGCCGCCGGCGTCTCCCTCGGCGGTTGGGACGGGGTGACCAGCGCGATGCGCGACCCGATCACGCTCGGCATCATCCTCGGCCTGGTCGTCGGCAAGACCATCGGCATCGCGGGCTCGACATGGCTGCTGTCCCGGTTCACCAAGGCGTCGCTCGACGACGACCTCGCCTGGTGGGACGTGATCGGACTGTCGATGCTGGCAGGCATCGGGTTCACGGTGTCGCTGCTGATCGGTGAGCTGGCCTTCCACTCCGATCCTGGCGCACATGACCACATGAAGGTGGGCGTGCTCTTCGGGTCCGTCCTGGCCGCCGCGCTGGCCACGGTGGTGCTGCGTGCCCGCAACCGGGTCTACTGCCGCATCGAGGAGCTGGAGAAGATCGACGCCAACAAGGACGGCGTGCCGGACGTGTTCGAGGGTGATGAGGGTCGGGACCGGTAAGGTCGGAAAAGTCCTCAACACACGTTTCAGCGAAGGGTTCCCATGGCAGTCGACATCGTGAAGTCCCCGGGTGACGAGGACCCGACGATCGGAAAGCTCGTCGTCGACGCCACCCGCGACATCTCCGAGCTCGTCAACAAGGAGATCACGCTCGCCAAGCAGGAGCTCAAGATCTCGGCGACGAACGCCGGTGTCGGCATCGGTCTCTTCGCCGCCACCGCGTTCCTGCTGGTCCTCGCGGTGATCATGCTCTCCGTCTCGGCGGCCTACTTCATCCACCTCGCCGGCCTCGGCCTCCACTGGGCCTTCCTGATCGTCTTCGCCTTCTACGTCCTCCTAGCCGCCCTGCTCGGCTTCATCGGCGTACGCAAGGTGAAGAAGGTCAAGGCCCCCGAGAAGGCCATCGCCCAGGGCAAGGAGATCCCCCGGGCGCTCAAGGGCCAGTACTGACCCTCCCCGCCGAAACGGTAGTTCTGGCGGCCGAGTCTGTAGTTGTGGTGGACGAGTAGGTAGTTCTGGCGTCCTGGAATGGGCCGATCACTGTCCACAAGCATCTTTCGCGCCGGGGTTATCCACAGCTGGCCGAAACAGCGGTGAATCTCGTACGCCGCGAGCGCACAGTGGCTCGCATGAACCTGTCAGTTGTCGGCGCTGCCTCGGCTCTGCCAGAGCGCCCGTTCACAGCCAGCGAGCTCGACGAGCTCTCCATCAAGAGATACGACCTACGCGTCGCCGTCGAGCGCGGCGACGTCCTCAGACCGTTCCGCGGTGTCTTCATCCCGTCCGGGGTCGAGGACACGGCGGAGACGCGAGCGGCCGCGGTCTCCCGCGTCGTGACTCCGCACCATGTCGTCGCCGACCGCACTGCGGCGTGGATCCATGGGGTCAACACCTACTCGCTCGGTGAACAGGCCCAGGTCCCAGCGGTCGAGACCTGCGCTCGTCGTGGCTACGCACCGACGCGCCTGGACGGGGTCGACGGTCGCTCGCGTGATCTCCTCGATCGGGACATCATGACGATCAACGGCGTCAAGATCACGACACCCCTCCGAACCGCGCTCGACCTCGGCTGCAACCTGAAGCGCCGGGAGGCGATGGCAGCCCTCAACGAGTTCGCCAAGGAGCACAGCGTCACGCGGGCCGCCCTCAACCAGGAGCTGCCCCGCTTCAAAGGCCGACGCGGCGTGGTCCAGCTCCGCGAGCTCATCCCTCTCCTCAACCGCCACGTCGAGTCCCAGCGGGAGTCCTGGACGTTGCTGGCGATCAGCGACGCCGGCCTGCCGCTCCCCGAGACCCAGGTCTGGGTCGAGGTCGACGGCATCCCGACCTATCGCCTCGACTTCGCCTACCGTCTCGCCAAGGTCGTGATCGAGTACGACGGCGAGGAGCACGACGACCCGGACCAACGGGCCTACGACGAGGAGCGACGCGGTTGGCTGGTCGACCACGGCTGGATCGTCATCATCGTGCGTCGCGGTGACTTCACCGGCGATCGCCTCGACGCCTGGCTCCGGGAGGTCAAGGAAGCCCTCATCCCGACGTACTCCTCCCGACGGTTCTGACCGACGCTTCCGCAGCTGTCCCCCGCCGCCGAGTCGGTAGTTATGGCGCGTCGAGTCGGTAGATCTTGCGGGCCGAATCTGTAGTTGTTCAACGTTGTCCTCGTCGCGTACGTATCGGCTTCTGTACGCCCCGAAAGCTGACCGATGACCGCGTCCACGGTCTCGATGGGCCCGGC
>NZ_JBEXSD010000044.1:0-49028 GCF_040613495.1 Nocardioides sp. NPDC006273
CGCGAAGGTCATGTACTCGCTCGAGTGGTGGGCCTGGTGGGCCGCCCAGCCGACCCTGGTCCGGCCCACAACTGATTTCTCGGCCGCCGAAACTACAGATTCGGCTCGCCAGAACTACGGTTTCGGCGAGTTCCTCGGGGTCAGTCCTCGGGGTCGTCGAGGCGGGCGAGCCAGGTGGCGAACCGCTCGACGGCGGTCTCGTGCTCGGGGTGTATGTCGACGAAGGCCTGGAGCTGCTCGGCGAGCCAGGCGAGGGTGACCTCCTCGTCGCCCCGACGGGTGACGAGCTCCTCGATGCCGCGGTCGGTGAAGTACATGGACTCATTATTTCACCCACCTGTCTCAGACGTACGAAGGCCCCCCGGCGCGAACGCCGAGGGGCCTTTCATCTGCGTGGGTTTCGACTCGCGGTCACGGCCTCGCAAAATCGGCCGTGCGCTCGCTCAACCCGACCGGCCGACGCGGAGCGCTCCCTCGTCGCGCTACGCTGCCCGGTCGATCAGGAGAAGGCGCGCTCGATGAGCTCCGCCTGCTCGACCGTGTGCCGCTTGATGGTGCCGACGGCGGTGGTGGAGGAGGCCGGGCGGGTGATCGGCTCGACCTCGCGGTCCAGGTCGGGAACCACGTTGAGGTAGTAGCTCGGCCACGGGCCCTGGTTGTAGGGCTCGTCCTGAACCCACTTGACCTTGGCGTCGGGGTATTTCGCGAGCTCGGCTGCCAGCTCCTCGGTCGGCCACGGGTAGAGCTGCTCGACGCGGACGATCGCGACGTCCTCGCGGCTCCGCTTCTTACGCTCCACGACGAGGTCCCAGGTCAGGCGGCCGGAGACCACCAGCACGGTGCTGACCTTCGAGGCGTCGGCCTCGGCGTCGGCGATGACCGGCTGGAACGAGCCCGAGGTGAAGTCGGCCGGCTGCGAGGCGGCGTCCTTGCGACGCAGCATCGACTTCGGGGTGAAGACGATCAGCGGGCGGTGCTCCTCGCCGAGGGTGTGCGTACGAAGCAGGTGGAAGTAGGACGCCGGCGAGGACGGCTGAGCCACCACCATGGCCTCGTCCGCGCACAGCGTGAGGAACCGCTCGATGCGCGCCGAGGAGTGGTCGGCACCCTGGCCCTCATAGCCGTGCGGCAGCAGCAGCACGACACCGGAGTCCTGGCCCCACTTGGTCTTGCCGGCCGAGATGTACTCGTCGATCACCGACTGGGCGCCGTTGACGAAGTCACCGAACTGCGCCTCCCAGAGGACGAGCGCCTCCGGGCGAGCCACCGAGTAGCCGTACTCGAACCCGAGGGCGGCGTACTCCGAGAGCAGCGAGTCGTAGACGTAGAACTTCGCCTGCTCCTCGGTCAGGTTGTTCAGCGGCGTCCACTCATCGGCGTTCTTGCGGTCGATCATGGTCGCGAAGCGCTGCACGAACGTGCCGCGACGCGAGTCCTGACCGGCCAGACGCACCGGGCGGCCGTCGAGCAGCAGGGAACCGAAGGCGAGCGTCTCGCCGGTGGCCCAGTCGATGCCGCCGTCGGAGATCTGGGTCGCGCGACGCTGCAGCTGCGGCATCACCTTCGGGTGGACCGTGAAGCCCTCCGGCGGGGTGACGTACGCATCCGCGATCCGCTTCAGCACGTCCTGCGTGATGGCGGTGACAGTCTCGCCGGCAGGCTTCTCCGGGTAGTCCGGGACGGTCTCCCAGGCCTGCGGCATCTTGTCGGCCTCGCGCACCTCGGTGAAGACCTGCTCCAGGCGGGCCTGGTAGGCGGCCAGGACCTGCTCGGCCTCCTCGATCGTGATGTCACCGCGACCGATCAGGGACTCGGTGTAGAGCTTGCGGACCGAGCGCTTCTGCTCGATCAGGTCGTACATCATCGGCTGGGTGAACGACGGGTCGTCGCCCTCGTTGTGACCGCGGCGGCGGTAGCAGATGAGGTCGATGACGACATCCTTGTTGAACGCCTGTCGGTATTCGAAGGCGAGTCGTGCGACACGCACGCAGGCCTCGGGGTCGTCGCCGTTGACGTGGAAGATCGGCGCCTGGACCATGCGCGCGACGTCGGTGGCGTACAGGGAGGAACGGGAGGAGCCCGGCGAGGTGGTGAACCCGACCTGGTTGTTGATGACCAGGTGGACGGTGCCACCGGTGCGGTAGCCACGCAGCTGGGAC
The DNA here is from genome assembly GCF_040613495.1 of Nocardioides sp. NPDC006273. NCBI lineage: Bacteria > Bacillati > Actinomycetota > Actinomycetes > Propionibacteriales > Nocardioidaceae > Nocardioides > Nocardioides sp. NPDC006273. The sequence goes on from NZ_JBEXSD010000044.1 coordinate 2,160, forward strand.
AGGTTGAGCGTCTCCGCGACCACACCCTGGCCGGCGAAGGCGGCGTCACCGTGGACCAGCAGCGGCAGCACCGGGAAGACGGGGCCCTGGTCGAGCACGTCCTGCTTGGCGCGGGCGATGCCCTCCAGGACCGGGTCGACGGTCTCGAGGTGGGACGGGTTGGCGGCGACGGAGACCTTGATCTTGTCGCCCAGGTCGGAGACGAACTCGCCCTCGGCGCCGAGGTGGTACTTCACGTCGCCGGAGCCCTGCACCGTACGCGGGTCGATGTTGCCCTCGAACTCGCGGAAGATCTGGTTGTAGGACTTGCCGACGATGTTGGCGAGCACGTTGAGGCGACCGCGGTGGGCCATCCCGATCGTGACCTCGTCCAGACCGGCCTCGGCGGCGGCCTCGCAGACCTCGTCGATGACCGGGATCGCGGTCTCGCTGCCCTCGAGGGAGAACCGCTTCTGGCCGACGAACTTCGTCTGCAGGAAGGTCTCGAAGGCCTCGGCCTCGTTGAGCTTCGACAGGATCCGGAGCTGCTCCTGGCGCGGGGTCTTGTCGTAGGGCCGCTCCACGCGGTCCTGGATCCACCGGCGCTGCTCGGGGTCCTGGATGTGCATGTACTCGATGCCGGTGGTGCGGACGTAGGAGTCACGCAGCACACCGAGGATCTCGCGCAGCTTCATGAACGGCTTGCGGCCGCCGGCGAAGGAGCCGACCGGGAACTCGCGGTCGAGGTCCCACAGCGTCAGCCCGTGCGACTCGATCTGCAGGTCGGGGTGCGAACGCTGCTTGTACTCCAGCGGGTCGGTGTCGGCCATCATGTGACCACGCACGCGGTGGGCGTGGATGATCTCGCCGACCTTGACCTGCTTGGAGATCTGGTCGTCGTGGGTGGTGTCGATGTCCTGGTTCCAGCGGATCGGCTCGTAGGGGATCCGCAGCGACGCGAAGATCTCGTCGTAGAACTCGTTCTCGCCGAGCAGGAGCCGGTGGACGGTGGCCAGGAACTCGCCCGACTGCGCGCCCTGGATGACCCGGTGGTCGTACGTCGAGGTCATCGTCATGATCCGCGAGACCGCGCTCTTGGCCAAGGTGGCGTTGGACGCGCCCTGGAACTCGGGCGGGTAGTCCATCGAGCCGACGCCGATGATCGCTGCCTGCCCCTGCATCAACCGCGGCACCGAGTTGTTGGTGCCGATGCCGCCGACGTTGGTCAGGCTGACGGTGGTGCCGGAGTAGTCGGCCATGGACAGCTTGTTGTCCTTGGCCTTGCGGACGATGTCCTCGTACGCCGTCCAGAAGCCGGCGAAGTCCATCAGCTCGCATCCCTTGATGGACGGCGCGACCAGCTGGCGGGTGCCGTCCTTCTTCTGCTGGTCGATGGCCAGACCGAGGTTGATGTGCGGCGGGGTCACCTGGGTCGGCTTGCCGTCGATCTCGGCGTAGGTGTTGTTCATCGCCGGCATCGCCTTGATCGCCTTGATGATGGCGTAGCCGATGAGGTGGGTGAAGGAGACCTTGCCACCGCGAGCGCGCTTGAGGTGGTTGTTGATGACGGTGCGGTTGTCCCACAGCAGCTTGACCGGCATGTTGCGCACGGAGGTCGCGGTCGGCACCGCGAGCGACACGTCCATGTTCTTGGCGGTGGCGGCGGGGATGCCGCGCAGCGTGGTGTAGGTCGGCTCGTCGGTGACCGCGACGGCGGTCGGCTTCGGGGCGTCCTTGGGAGTGGGCTTCGCGGTGCCCGTGGCCGGCTCCGCGGCCTGAGCGGCCGGGCGGGGCTTTGCCTTGGGAGCCGGAGCCGCCTTCGCCACCGGCGCCTCGGCGGAGGTGGGTGAGGTCGGCGCGGGAGTGTTGGCCGACGCGGGGGAGACCGGAGCCTTGGCGGCGGGCGAGGCCGGAGCCGAGGCACCGTTCTGCGACGCGCCGGGCTGTCCGTTTGTCTCGAAGAACTTCACCCACACGGGGTCAACACTGCTGGGATCCTTGGTGTACTGGTCGTACATCTCCTCGACCAGCCACTCGTTGGCGCCGAATTCCGCGGGGATGTCGGCAGTGTTGGGGGACGGGGTGCCTGAGGACACGGCTTGATTCGCCTCTTCCGAATTTTCGCACTGTAAGAAATGGGTTGCCCACGGGCAAGGCTATCCCGCCGAACACACAAATGCCCGATGCTGGCTCCACCTGTGGACAGGATGTAATCCGTCACACATATTGCGTTACCTGCCGGGCGGAGTTGCAACCCGGGTCCTTGTGCGTACAGTGGCCCGGTCCGAGAGCAGGTCGACGAGGCGGATCCCCTACATGACGAGCAGCAGCACAAGGCAAAGTCGGTCGACCGGTCGGCGCGTCGTGACGGCACTCACGGCGGCCTTCCTGAGCGGCACCGTGGCCCTCGCCGGATGCGGTGGCGAGCCCGACGAGCCCGCCGCCTCGTCGTCGGCGTCGCCGCCCCCTGCCCCTATGGTGAAGTCGGCCGCCAAGCTCATCCACGTCCAGGGCAAGTTCCCGAAGAGCCGGCACCAGGCGGTCGCCGCCAACGTCTCCGCGGTCGTCGACCGCTGGCTGCAGGCTGCGTACGTCGGGGGTGACTTTCCGCGCGCGACCTCGACCTACGGCAACGTCTTCCCGGGGTTCTCCAAGGGCGCGGTCGCTCAGGCGGGCAAGCAGATGAGCCTGATGAGCAGCGCCACGATCGCTCCCCACATCGACGGCGTCGAGGTGGTCTCCAGCGACGTGCACGTCGACCTGCTGGCCAACAACAACCATCCGGTCGGCGCGGTCGCGCGGGTGCGACTGGTCTACGACACCACCGGCGAGCGCGAGTCCCGCCAGATCGTCCGCGGCCACCTCGACCTGGTGCCGACCAAGAGCTCCTGGGCCGTCTTCGGCTTCAACATCACCCGCGAGGAGAAGGGGGCACTGGACCCGTCTTCGGCGCCGTCGGCCTCGCCCAGCCCGTCCTCCTCCAGCAAGTCGGGAGACAAGTCGTGAGCCCTCTGACGAAGTTCGTACGCCGCCGCCTCCTGGCCACGCTCGCGCTCGGCCTGATGCTCGCGATGACCGCGATCCTGGTGCCCGACGCCCAGGTCGCCGAGCCGCGTGCCGAGCTGATCGCGACCAAGTGGGCCAAGGGCCTCGACGTCGCCAAGCACACCCGCAAGGGCGGCACCATCTGGGTCCTCGCCGTGGGCTCGGACGCCCGTCCCGGCCAGAAGGTCACCCGCAGCCGCGGCGACGCGCTGCACCTGATCGGCTTCAACCCGTCCTCCGGCCACGCGACCGACATCAGCATCCCCCGCGACTCCTACGTCAACATCCCCGGTCACGGCCGCTCCAAGATCAACGAGGCGCTGACCTTGGGCGGCCCGAAGCTGATGGGCCGGGCCGTCGGCAACCTGGTCGGCGTGCAGCCGCAGTACGTCTTCGTCACCTCCTTCTCGGGCATGAGCGACCTGGTGATCGGCATCGGCGGGGTCGACGTCGACAACCCGCGCGCCTTCAGCGACCCCTACGTCGCGCGCTACGGCTTCAAGAAGGGCCGGATCCACATCAGCGGCCCGCACTCGGTCGACTTCGCGCGGGCCCGCAAGACGCTGCCCGGCGGCGACTTCGACCGCTCGGCCAACCAGGCCCGGGTCATCCGCGGCATCCACCGCAAGATCGTCGCCCGGCAGAACGAGACCGGCTTCATGGCCAAGGGCGTCTCGCTGGTGATGAAGAAGATGCACACCACCGGCCTCTCCGGCCGCGACCTCTACCAGCTGGCCCACGCCGTCGCCGCGATCAACCCGAGCAAGGTCCGCACCTGCGTCCTTCCGGGCGGGATCGGCAACGTCGGCGCGGCCAGCGTGGTGTTCCCCAACGTCCAAGCCGCCCGCGCGATGGGCAACGACGCGCGCAACGACGGCCGGCTCAACCGCGGCTGCCGGGGCTAGCTTCGAGCTCTGACGAAGTCGCGCACCAGCGGTGCGACCCGCTCGGGATGGTCGGCGACCACCCAGTGGGAGCCCTCGATCTCGTGGACCGTCAGGTCCGCGACGTACGGCTTCGGGGCCTCGGCGGCCAGAGCGCGGCTGACATAGGCGTCGCCGATCGGGGCGATGACCTGGACCGGGACGGTCACCGGGCGCGGCCGCGGGCGAGCCATCCGGGCGATCGCGTTGGCCCGGTAGAGCTCGAGGCCGTTGATCCGGTCCGAGCGGGTGCGGTCGAGGGCCGAGCCGCCGACGATCCGGTCGAGGAGGCCTGAACGCCAGGCGAGCTCGGGAAGCAGCGGCGCCTGGAAGAACCCGATGTAGGTCGACCCGGCACCCTGCTTGAGGCGAGCGAGCACGCCACGGGCGGTTCTATCCGGCGTACGCAGCCAGGCCCCGGTCTGGTCGAGGCTCGGCCCGGAGATCGACGTGAACGACGCGATCCGTTCGGACGGTACGTTGCCGGCGACCGCCTCCCAGGTCTGGGTCGAGCCCCAGTCGTGGGCGAGCAGGTGCGCCGGCGCGGCCGGGCTGACCGCGTCGATGACGGCCTGCAGGTCGGCGTTGAGCTGTTCGATCAGGTAGCCCTCGCGGGTGGCCGGTGCCTGCGAGCTGCCGTGGCCGCGCACGTCGTACGTCACGATCCGCAGGTCGCCGCCCAAGATCCGAACCAGCGGGAGCCACACGCTGGAGTTGTCGGGATAGCCGTGGACGCAGATCAGCGTCGGGCGGGTGTCGCCGGGGGAGCCGAAGTCGGTGACCGCCAGTCGGAGCCCCATCGGTGGTCGTCACATGCAGGGTGCTCACGCGACCACCTCCGTAGCGCGAGCGCCAGAGTACGGACGCGGTCGCGTGTCGATTGGATGGTTCACTCGCTGACGCTCGTTCACGGAACGAGGCTAGTCCGACGGAGTTCACCGCTACGTGACACGATTCGGACATGGACATCAGCTATCCGGTCACGATCGCCGCGGCTCGCACCTGGTTCAAGCTCGGCGACATCAAGATCAACATGACCGGCGTGGAGCACATCCCGAAGTCGGGCGGCGCCCTGCTGGCCGTCAACCACCTCTCCTTCGTCGACTACGTCATGGCGGGATTCCCCGGGGCCGAGCGTGGCCGGCTGACCCGCTTCATCGCCAAGAAGGAGGTCTTCGACCACCCCGTCGGCGGCCCGGTGATGCGCTCGTTCCACCACATCCCGATCGACCGCAGCTACGGCGCGGCCGGGATGAAGAAGGCCGTGGACTACCTCCAGGACGGTGAGGTCGTCGGGATCTTCCCCGAGGCCACGATCTCGCGCTCGTTCCTGATCAAGGACCTCAAGACCGGCACCGTACGCATCGCAGCCGAGGCCGGCGTCCCGCTGATCCCCGTCGTGCTGTGGGGCACCCAGCGGATCATGACGAAGGGCCGACGCGTCGATCTGTCGCGCCACAAGACTGTCGGCATCGAGATCGGCCCGCCGCTGCCGGTGACCGGCGAGGACCCGGCCGCCGAGACCGCGGCGCTCAAGGCGCAGATGGAGGCCATGCTCGACCGGCTGATCAAGGCGCACCCGGCCGAGGAGCAGCCCCCGGGCTCGTGGTGGCTGCCGAAGGCGTACGGCGGCTCGGCCCCCACGCTCGAGGAGGCCGAGACGATGTACGCCGAGGAGCGCAGGCTCCGCGCCCAGCGGAAGGCCGCGAAGCGGAAGTCCTAGGCGCCACTAGGTCGGGGCGCCGACCTTTTCGGGCAGGAGGCCGCGCTCGGCGGCGGTCATCGCGGTGATCGCGTCATCGAGGAACTCCTCGATGACGCCGTCATAGCTGTGGATACTGCCTGGTCGGGGATTCTGCCCGGTGGCTCCGATGAGTGTGGCGATGGCCTCGCCGGCCTCTTCGCTCACCTTCGCAACTCTCCCCCAGAGAACGGCTTCCACGTCGCGATCGCCCTGGGACTCATCGAGCCACCGGGACAGATACGCGAGCAGAGCCGGCGTAGCGTCGGTCATGCGGTCGGAGTCTAGGGCGCTCCCGGTAATTCGGTCGAGCCTTAGAATTTGTGGCTACTCGGCAGGTTGATACACGCCGAGCCGATTCCCGGACGGGTCGGTGAAGATGAAGCGACGCCCGCCGGGGTAGTCGTAGGGCGGGTCGAGGACGGTGCCGCCGGCCTTCTCCACAGCCGCCAGCGCGGCCTCCAGGTCGGCCGTCCGGATGAGCGGGAGCGGGGCGACCGGGGTCTCGGAGGCGTACATCCCGCCGTTCTCGTCCTTGCCGTCCGGGCCGACGATGCCGGCGTACATCCCGCCGTAGTCGTTGAAGGACCAACCGAAGGCCGACTCGTAGAAGGCGCGGGAGCCCGGGAGATCGGTGACCGCGAGCTCGAGGTAGTCGATGTGAAGTGCATTCATGCCACTCGACGCTACCTGCGACCACCGACACTCGGACTCAGCCGAAGTCGACCTCGAAGCCCTTGCCGCGGAACGACGCGATCTTGGTGGCGTCGCGGAGGTAGGCGAGCGGGCCGTCGGGGTCGAAGCGCCAGCTGCCGCGTGCGGGCAGGAGCTTGGCCCGGCCGCTCATGGTGAGCCAGGCGGTCTCAGGGTGCTCCTCGATTCCGAGCTGCTCCACGTTGCCCCGCATCTGGACCCGAGGAGCGATCCGGGTGACGTCGCTGAACCGGGCCGTCGCGATCGGGCCCTCGTCGTGGCTCGACTCCCAGGTGTGGGTCGACAGCGGCCCCTTGGTGGCGGATCCTCCGCTGAACTTGGCCAGCCCCTTCGGGATCGCCCACAACGTACGGCCGCCGGCCACGGAGTCGGGGGAGTCCACCCAGATGTCGACCACGCTCACCGCCTTCTTCCCGTTTGAGGCGGTGATCACTCGGGCGGAGAGGAGCTCGTGGTAGGTCAGCGGGCTGGGCTCGGTGTAGTCGACCAGGGCGACGGCGTAGATGCCCTTCGGGTGCCGCTCGTCGACATGGTGTCCGAGCCGGTAGACCGAGAGCCACATCGATCCGTGCATGTGCCATGGGGCTGGGGGATAGCTGGTCACGTACGTCTCCCGAATTCTGTTGTCGATCCGTGTCGAGATGGTGATGCTTCGCTCGACGCGTTGGTGAGTGGCGATGGTCGCCACGCTTGCACAAGGAGACCAGAGATGACCGATCAGGTGAAGGGCCCCGCCTCCTACTTCCCGTCCATCGAGAAGAAGTACGGCCGCCCGATCGCCGAGTGGAAGCAGATCATCCGCGACCACAGGAGCAGCAAGCACATGGAGCTCGTGGCCCACCTGAAGAGCGAGTACGCCCTCGGCCACGGTCACGCCAACGCACTCGTCGCGCACACGCTCGCCGAGGGTCGGTGAGCAGGTGGACCGGAACCGTTACGCCTGCGACGGTTGAGGTGCATCAACTGCCTCAGGTGCAACGGTTCCGGTCCGTCGGCAGGCCGCGAAGGTTGCCTGCTGGTTGGGCGAGCCGATCCTCGATGCACACAGTTCGTTCCTTCCGCGGCGTGCATGAGTGTCACTGGCTCGGCCAGGGTCACGAACCGTGTGTCGCCGCTTCTGCGCGGATCAGAGAGCCACGCCGTGGGTCGCCAGCTGGGCGATGAGGGCGGCCATCGCGAGCTCGTCGTCGACGTCGAGGGTCCAGTGGATGGCTGACATGCCTGCTGATCGCGCGCCCTCGACGTTCTTGGCGCTGTCGTCGACGAACAGGATCTCGCCGGGCTCGGATCCGATGAGATCGGCCGCGCGCCGGAAGAAGCTCGGATCGGGCTTGGCCACGCCGAGCTCGTAGGAGTAGCAGCTCACGTCGAAGAGGTCGTCGTAGCCGAGCGTGGAGCGCATGAGGTGGCTTCGGTGTGCGGCCTGGTTCGTGCCGAGGTGCACGCCATAACCGGCGGTCCGCACCCGACGTATGACCTCGGCCGTCGCCGCGACCGTCTCGACTGTGCCCCACACGGCGGCATAGACCTCCGCAGTGGAGGCGGACGACCCGTGCTCGACGAGCAGCCCCTCCAGCGTCGCGACGAAGTCGACATCACCACCGGTGAGGAGCGGCGACTCCAGGGCCCAGGCGGCATGGAGGAAAGCCTCCGAGCTCTCCCCGAGGAACGGCTCCGCCGCGGCGTACCAACCTCCGGGGAGATGCTGGAGCACACCGTCGGCATCGAAGAGGACATGGCGTACGTCTGCGGTGTTCATCTCGCCGACAGCGTGACATGGATCGGCGTCGCGCATGACCTGTTCTCGGGCAGAAAATGAGAGAGACCGCTGGTCACCCAGCGGTCTCGTCTGTGCCCCCGGCAGGAATCGAACCTGCGGCCTACGGTACCGGAAACCGGCGCTCTATCCCCTGAGCTACGGAGGCAGTGCACCGCCTGAGCGATGCAGATGGAACCCTACAGGCTGGGACGGATAACGGTGAAACCGACTGGCGCTTATACGCTGGACCTCGTGACTCCTGAGCAGCTTTCCACCGCGGTCGTCGATGTCCTCACCGCGCTCGTCGATGAGGGTGCGATCACCCTTCCCGACGGCGTTCCGAGCACTGTCACGGTGGAGCGACCCCGGCAGAAGGGGCACGGCGACTACGCCACCAACGTCGCGCTGCAGCTGGCCAAGAAGGCCGGCATGAACCCGCGCGCGCTGGGGGAGCAGGTCGCCGAGAAGCTGAAGGCGACCGACGGGATCGCCGACGTCGAGATCGCCGGGCCGGGCTTCCTGAACATCTCCGTGGAGGCCGGTGCCCAGGGCAAGGTGGCGGGCGAGATCGTCGCTGCCGGCGCCGCCTACGGCAACAACGAGGCCTTCGCGGGACACAACATCAACCTGGAGTTCGTCTCCGCCAACCCGACCGGCCCGCTTCACCTCGGCGGTGTCCGCTGGGCCGCGGTGGGCGACGCGCTGGGCCGCGTGCTCGAGGCGAGCGGCGCCGAGGTGACCCGGGAGTACTACTTCAACGACCACGGCGGCCAGATCGACCGTTTCGCGCGCTCGCTCCTGGCCTGGGCGCAGGGCAAGCCGGTGCCCGAGGACGGCTACGGCGGGGCGTACATCGAGGAGATCGCCAAGCAGGTCATCGCCAAGGAGCCGGGCGCGCTCGAGAGCGATGACCCGCAGGAGGTCTTCCGTGCGATCGGCGTGGACCTGATGTTCACCGAGATCAAGCAGAGCCTGCACGACTTCAACGTCGACTTCGACGTCTACTTCCACGAGGACAACCTGCACAAGTCCGGTGCCGTGGACCGCGCCATCGCGAAGCTCAAGGAGCTCGGCAACGTCTACGAGAAGGACGGCGCGATCTGGCTCGCGACCGAGAAGTTCGGTGACGACAAGGACCGTGTCGTGATCAAGGCCGACGGCAACGGGGCCTACTTCTCCGGCGACCTCGCCTACTACCTCGACAAGCGCGAGCGCGGCTTCGACCGCTGCTTCATCATGCTGGGCGCCGACCACCACGGCTACGTCGGCCGGATGATGGCGATGTGCGCCGCCTTCGGCGACACGCCCCATGAGAACCTCGAGATCCTGATCGGCCAGATGGTCAACCTCCTCAAGGACGGCCAGCCGATGCGGATGTCGAAGCGCGCCGGCACCGTGGTCACCATCGACGACATCGTCGAGGCGATCGGCGTGGATGCGGCCCGCTACGCGCTGGCCCGCTACTCCAGCGACTCCAACATCGACATCGACCTGGACCTGTGGGCCAAGGCCGACAGCGCCAACCCGGTCTACTACGTGCAGTACGTCCACGCGCGCACCTGCCGGATGATGGCCAACGCCGCCGATCTCGGCATGCAGATCGACCTCGACGCCTTCGACCCCTCGCTGCTCACCCACGAGCGGGAGGGCGAGCTGCTGCGCGCGCTCGCCGAGCTTCCGCGCGTGGTCGCCACCGCCGCCGAGCTGCGTGAGCCCCACCGGGTCGCCCGCTACCTGGAGGACACCGCCGGGATCTTCCACCGCTGGTACGACGATGACGACTGCCGGATGCTGCCCAAGGGCGACGAGCCGGCCGGCCCTGTCAACCTGGCCCGGCTGGCGCTCGTCTCCGCTGCCCGCACCGTCTTCGCCAACGGCCTCGGGCTGCTCGGCGTCTCCGCTCCGGAGCGGATGTGAGCGGGCACGCATCGCCGGGCTCGTTCACCGGCACCTCCCCGGTGTGGCTGAAGACCCCGGACGACGTCAACGCCCTCGTGCCGGCGCTGTGGTCGGCGACGGCCGAGAAGACCGACGGTGTCCTCACCGTCGGTGGTGTCGCGGTGCCCGACCTGGTCGCGAACATCAACACCCCTGCGTACGTCCTGGACGAGGCCGACTTCCGCGAGCGTGCCCGCGCGTTCCGTGACGCCTTCACCGGCTACGACGTCTACTACGCCGGCAAGGCGTTCCTCTGCACCGAGGTCGCGCGCTGGGTGGCGCAGGAGGGGCTCTGCCTCGACGTGTGCTCCGACGGTGAGCTCTCGGTCGCGCTGCGCGCCGAGGTGGACCCGGCGAAGATCGGCTACCACGGCAACAACAAGACCCCGATGGAGCTGCGTCGGGCGATCGTCGCGGGCGTCGGACGGATCATCGTCGACTCCTTCGCCGAGGTCGAGCGGGTCGCCGCGATCGCGGCCGAGACCGGCATCACCGCCAAGGTGATGGTGCGGGTGACCGCCGGCGTCGAGGCCCACACCCACGAATACATCGCCACCGCCCACGAAGACCAGAAGTTCGGCTTCTCGATCTCCTCCGGCGACGCCTTCGAGGCCGTACGTCGGCTGCTCGAGGCTCCGAACGTCGAGATGCGCGGGCTCCACTCCCACATCGGCTCCCAGATCTTCGACTCCTCCGGCTTCGAGGTCGCTGCCCGGCGCGTGCTGGCGCTGCAGGCGCGGATCCGCGACGAGCTCGGCACCGAGCTGCCCGAGATGGATCTCGGTGGTGGCTTCGGCATCGCCTACACCACCCAGGACGACCCCTCGACGCCCAAGGCGCTCGCCGAGGAGCTGACCGCGATCGTCGAGCACGAGTGCCGTGGCTTCGGCCTGGCGGTGCCGCACCTCTCGATCGAGCCGGGCCGGGCCATCGTCGGGCCTTCGATGTGCACCGTCTACACGGTCGGCACGGTCAAGGAGGTCGCCCTCGACGGCGGCGTCACCCGCACCTATGTCAGCGTCGACGGCGGGATGAGCGACAACATCCGCACGGCCCTCTACGACGCCGACTACTCCGCCACGCTCGCCGGCCGGTCCTCGACCGCCGGGCCCGTCCTCGGTCGCGTCGTCGGCAAGCACTGCGAGGCCGGCGACATCGTGGTCAAGCACGAGTTCCTTCCCGGCGACATCGCTCCCGGCGACCTGATTGCCGTGCCGGGCACCGGTGCCTACGGGCGTTCGATGGCCTCCAACTACAACCACGCGCTGCGGCCCCCGGTCGTCGCGGTCCGTGACGGGGAGTCCCGCGTCATCGTCCGGCGCGAGACCGAGGCCGACCTGTTCGCCACCGACCTGGGCTGATCGGGTCTGTTCCTTCGTCAAGGTATGCCGACGAAGGAGCACATCCCTTGCGGAGCTCCGCTTGGGATGTGTTCCTTGCCCTGCATACCTTGATGGAGGGACAACCTCACGCCCGCAGCGCCCGGAGCACCGCCCGCCCACGAGGTGAGAGGCGATAGCCGACCGGGAGCGACTCGGTGAGACCGAGCTCCTTGAGGCGGCGGATGTCGGCCTTGAACGGCTTCTTCTCGCGCCCGATCGAGGCCGCGATGGTCTCGGCGAGCTCCCCGGGACGGGCCTCGATGAGCTCGAGGTGCTCCCGCGTCCACGGCCCCCGACGACTGCGCCGGTCCATGTCGGCCAGCTTTGCGACCAGCGCGGCGGTCTCCGTCTTGCCCGGGCGCTTGGCGCGCAGCGCGATCCGCTCGTCGTCGCCGGCGTAACGCACCTCGATCCGATAGACCTCCCCGTCCTTGCGAGCGAGGAACTCCAGCAGGTCCGGGAGCGTCGTACCTGCCCGGCGGGCCTCCTCGTCGGTGAGCGCATCACAGGTCACCGGGGACACGGCGACGAACTCGACCACACCCACCCCAGTGCGCTGGCGACCGCCGGCGACATGCATCGGACGCTTCCAGCGGCGGAAGGCCAGATCGATCTCACCGGCGCGGATGCGTTCGAGGTCGGCGTTGGGGAACAGCACCCACCCATCAAACCTCGTAATCAAGAAATTCGGTTTCGCCTTCCCGAAATCCGGTGGTGCAGGCGCTTACGATGGAGCGCATGCCGAGGGGCGCCTACTCAGATGGAGCCGCGGCGCCGTCGCAGGCGCCGCGGACCTCTGTCGCCCGCATGACGAAGGAGCGGCGCGACAGCGTGACCCGCGCTGCGCAGACGTTCGGCTGGTCGGTCGTGACGGGCAAGGCTGCGGCGCAGCGGCCGGTTCGGTGGGAGGTGCTGGGCACTGACGTACGCGCCGAGCGCTGCGACCTCGTCGTCGACGGCTCCTGCGACGGGATCCTGGTCGAGTACTGGCACGGCAAGGCGTCCCCGGGGAAAGGTGCCTGGCGCCCGGCGCGCTGGGTGGTGGTGCGGGTCCCCGCCCACCTGCCCAAGACAGCCGCGATGATCGGGCTCTCGCCAGGCTCCGGCAACACCGGCACGGGCCGGGTGCCCACGCCGGTCTTCTTCCCGCCGGAGTTCCGTGCCAAGACCAGCGTGACCACTCCCGACGGGGCCGTGATCGCGGCGGACGAGGAGCACGCCCGGGCGCTGTCCCGGTTCGCCAGCCACGTCGTCGACGAGCGCCTGTGGGTGGTGGCCCGCAACGACGCCATCACGGTCACCACCGACGTGGAGCCGGACGCGGAGGAGCTGCTCCGGCGCGTACGCCTCGCGCGTGACGTCGCCGCTGTGCTCCGGCCGATCCCGGAGCTCGCCTGAGGTCTTCCCGAAAACCTTGACCTCAAGTCAGCTTGAGCATGTTGACTCGCCGTATGAGAGCGATCAGACAGCACGAGTTCGGCGGCCCGGAGGTCCTGCGGATCGAGGAGGTGGCCGACCCGACACCGGGTCCGGGCCAGGTACGCATCAAGGTGGAGGCTGCCGGCATCCACCGTCTCGACACCTCGATCAGAGCGGCCGACCTTCCGCCGACGATGCCGCGCCCGGAGCTTCCGATGACTCCTGGCCGTGAGGTTGCCGGGGTGGTCGACGAGATCGGGGATGGCGTCGACGAGGTCTGGCGGGGCGCGAAGGTCGTCGCCCACCTCGGTGTGGGGAGCAGCGGCGGCTACGCCGAGCTCGCCGTCGCCGACGAGAAGCAGCTCTACCTCCGCCCCGACGGCCTGGAGTCGGCCGACGCCGTGGCCGCGATCGGCACCGGACGCACCTCGGCCGCTGTGCTCGAGGACGCCCAGATCACCCCCGACGACGTCGTCGTGGTCACCTCGGCAGCCGGTGGCATGGGTGCGATCCTGCTCCAGGGCATCCGCAACGCGGGCGCTCGTGCGGTCGGGCTCGCGGGCTCGGACGCCAAGCTCGAGATCGCCCGCGGGTTCGGTGCGCAGACGGTCGTCGACTACCGCAAAGACGGTTGGCTGGAGCGGCTTCGCGCCGCGGAGCCGCGGATCACGGTCCTCCTCGATGGGCTCGGGGGTGACGTACCCAGGCAGGTCTATGCCCACCTGGGGGCCGAGGGCCGGATGGTCCGGTTCTCCGGCGACCAGGACGGCTATGAGGGCGGCGCGACGATCATCGACATCCTCGGCCCCCGGGTCCTGGGCCGGATCAAGGAGTTCGAGCGGGCCTCCCTCGAGGCCGCCGCGAACGGCACCCGCAAGCCGTACGTCGGCTCTGCCTTCCCTCTCGCCGAAGCTGCGGCGGCCCACGCCGCTCTCGAGAATCGTGAGACGACGGGAAAGGTCGTCCTGCTGACTCAGCCGAGCTCGTTGTGAAGCTGAGAGTGGCCTATAGGTCACTCTCAGCTTCACAACCCCGTCGAGGTGTCCGCGCCTAGAGCGGAAGTCGGACCCGGGAGCCGGTCCCGGATACCCTTGGCGCGTGAGCAGCAACAAGACGACCGCGCACGCCGTCGAACCCCTGGGCGTCGCCGTCCTCGGCTGCGGTGTGGTGGGGTCCCAGGTGGTCCGGCTCCTGCTCGAGGGCGATGCGGATCTCGCCGCCAGAGTGGGTGCCCCGTTGGAGATCAGAGGCGTGGCCGTACGCCGCCTCGACGCACCTCGCGACGTCGAGGTGTCCGCGGAGCTGCTCACCACCGACGCGCAGGGCCTGGTCGCCCGCGACGACGTCGACCTCGTGATCGAGGTGATCGGCGGCATCGAGCCGGCGCGCGGCCTCATCCTCAAGGCACTGGAGAGCGGCGCCAGCGTCGTCACGGCCAACAAGGCGCTCCTCGCCGAGGACGGCCCGACCCTCTACGAGGCCGCCGAGAAGGCCGGCACCGACCTCTACTACGAGGCCGCGGTCGCCGGCGCGATCCCGATCCTGCGCCCCCTGCGCGACTCGCTCGTCGGCGACCACGTCACCAAGGTGATGGGCATCGTCAACGGCACCACCAACTACATCCTCGACAAGATGGACACCTACGGCGCCGGCTTCGAGGAGGCTCTCGTCGAAGCCCAGGAGCTGGGCTATGCCGAGGCCGACCCGACCGCCGACGTCGAGGGGTTCGACGCCGCCGCCAAGGCCGCGATCCTGGCCTCGCTCGCGTTCCACACCCGAGTGACCGCCAGCGACGTCTACCGCGAAGGCATCACCGAGGTCACCGCCGGTGACGTCGCCTCCGCCAAGGCCATGGGGAGCGTCGTCAAGCTGCTCGCGATCGCCGAGCTCGACGACGACGACGTCTCGGTCCGGGTCCACCCGGTGATGATCCCGCGGAGCCACGCACTGGCGACCGTACGCGGCGCCTACAACGCCGTCTTCGTCGAGTCCGCCTCGGCCGGTGACCTGATGTTCTACGGCCAGGGCGCGGGCGGGGAGCCCACCGCGAGCGCCGTCCTCGGTGACCTGGTCACGATCGCGCGCAACAAGGTCCTCGGCACCCGCAGCTTCGGCGAGTCCTCCTACGCCGCCCGCGCGGTGCGCCCGATGGGGGAGACCGTCACCCGCTACCACGTCAGCCTCGACGTGGCCGACAAGGCCGGCGTGCTCGCTGCCGTTGCGACCGCCTTCTCCGAGCACGGCGTCTCGATCAAGGCCGTCCGCCAAGAAGGACGCGGCGAGGACGCCCAGCTCGTCGTCGTCTCCCACGAAGCCCCCGACGCCGCGCTCGCGGCGACCGTGCAGCACCTGCGCGAGATGGAGTACGTCCGCGACGTCGCCTCGGTGATGCGCGTAGAAGGAGCAGTCTGATGACAACCAGCCAATGGCGCGGCGTGATCGAGGAGTATCGCACCCTCCTCGACATCCCCCAGGACACCCCCGCGGTCACGCTGGGCGAGGGCGGCACCCCGCTGGTCCACTCCGAGTGGCTCTCCAGCGCCACCAAGGGTGAGGTGTGGCTGAAGGTCGAGGGTCAGAACCCGACCGGCTCGTTCAAGGATCGCGGCATGACCGCGGCCATCTCCGTCGCCGTCCACGAGGGCGCGAAGGCTGTCGTGTGCGCATCGACCGGCAACACCAGCGCCTCGATGGCCGCCTATGCCGCCAAGGCCGGGATCACCCCGGTCGTGCTCGTCCCCAACGGCAAGATCAGCGCCGCCAAGATGGCCCAGGCGCTGGTCCACGGTGCCGAGGTGGTCAAGGTACGCGGCAACTTCGACGACTGCCTCAAGCTCTCCCGCGCGCTCGCCGACAGCTACCCGGTCGCGCTGGTCAACTCCGTCAACCCGATCCGGCTCGAGGGCCAGAAGACGGCTGCCTTCGAGGTGGTCGACCGCCTCGGCGACGCTCCCGACTACCACCTGATGCCGATCGGCAACGCCGGCAACCTGTCCGCCTACTGGCTCGGCTACGAGCAGTACGCAGCGGCGGGCCACGCCACCAAGACCCCGGTGATGCGCGCCTTCCAGGCAGAGGGCGCGGCGCCGCTCGTGCTCGGCCACCCGGTCGAGCATCCCGAGACCAAGGCGACCGCGATCCGTATCGGCAACCCGGCCTCATGGCAGCTCGCCGAGGCCGCGGCCGCCAAGTCCGGTGGCCGGTTCCGCGCGCTCACCGACGAGCAGATCCTCTCCGCCCAGTCCCAGCTCGCCCGCAACGACGGCGTCTTCGTCGAGCCCGCCTCGGCGGCGGGTGTCGCGGGCCTGCTCGCCGACCTCCAGGCGGGGGAGACCTACGCCGGAGCCACCACCGTCATCACCGTCACAGGTCACGGCCTCAAGGACACCGCCACCGCGTTGGAGTTCTTCGGTGAGCTGACCGAGATCGTCATCGACGCCGACCTCGAGGCCGCGGCGGCCGCAGCCGGGCTCGCGTAGTAGCAACGATGACCTTCGTAGAAGGCCCGGTGACCGTCACCGTCCCGGCCACCTCCGCCAACCTCGGCCCCGGTTACGACTCGCTGGGGCTGGCGCTCGACCTGCGTGACGAGCTCACCGGCGAGGTGCTCTCGACAGACGCGGCCGCCGGCAGCCTGGAGGTCACCGTCGAGGGTGCGGGCGAGGGCACGGTCCCGCTCGACGAGTCCCACCTCGTCGTACGCTCCATGCGAGCCGCCTTCGAGATCATCGGCAAGCAGCCGGCCGGGCTGAGGCTGCACTGCCGCAACCAGATCCCGCACGCCCGCGGGATGGGCTCGTCCTCGGCCGCGATCGTCGGCGGCCTGGTGCTGGCGCGGGCCCTGGTTGCCGGGGGAGAGCTGATCCTCGACGACGAGACGCTCTTCCAGACGGCCGCCGAGATCGAGGGCCACCCTGACAACGTCGCGCCTGCCTTCTACGGCGGTTTCACGATCGCGGGTGAGGACGAGGCCCAGCCGACAGGTTCAAAAGGGCACAGTTTTGCGGTACGCACCGCCGTCGACCCGAGGGTCAGCGTCGTCGTCTTCGTCCCCGCGACCGGTGTCGAGACCAAGACCGCCCGCGGGCTGCTGCCCGAGACGGTCCCGCACTCGGACGCAGCGGCCGACGCAGGTCGTACGGCCCTCCTGGTCGCGGCCCTGAGTGACGCGCCGGAGCACCTGCACCGCGCCACCCGAGACTTCCTCCACCAGGAATACCGCCGACCCGCCATGCCCGAGTCGCTCGCCCTGGTCGACGAGCTGCGCGCCGACGGCGTCGCGGCCATCGTCTCCGGTGCCGGGCCCACGGTCCTGGCCTTCAGCAGCGGCGTGGAGTCGGCGGAGACGACCAAGCTCACTGCCCGCTGTCCGGCAGGCTGGGCCAGCCATGCACTGAGCGTCGACATGGACGGCGTACGCATCCTCTGAACTGCCGTCCGGGCCCCTGCTGTCATGGGTGCTGTGCGTGTTAGCCTGGATCTACATCTGGCCGTTCAGGCATTCAGGATGTGATCCCCCTTTCGTGCCGTGCCACTTCGTTTGGCGCGCGTCGGCCCGTCAGGGGTTCTGACAAACGAGCCGTCGGTGTCGTACGCCGATCGGCGATACGTGGGAAAGGACTCACGTGACTGAGACCATGGAATCCACCGCTCCGGAGCCGAACGCCCCGAAGAAGCGTGGCGGCCTTGGCGGAATGCTCCTCGCCGACCTCAAGGCGATGGCCAACGGGATGGGCATCGCCGGGGCGAACTCGATGAAGAAGGCCCAGCTGATCGACGCGATCAAGGCTGCCCAGGGCAACCGTGCGCAGTCGGCGCCGGCGCAGAAGGCCGAGAAGGCTGCCGTCGAGAAACCCGCGGCCGAGAAGGCCCAGAAGCCCGTCGAGAAGCCTGCCGTCGAGAAGCCTGCCGCTGAGAAGCCGGCGGCGAAGACCGCTGAGAAGCCTGCCGAGAAACCGGCCGAGAAGGCCGAGAAGCCCGCGGAGAAGCCCGCCGAGGCTGCCGATGCCGGCAACGAGGGCGGCCAGCGCCCACGCCGCCAGCGCAACCAGAGCCAGAACAAGAGCGGCGGCCAGGGCAACCAGGGTGGCCAGGGCAACCAGGGCAACCAGGGCAACCAGGGCGGCCAGCCGGCCGGCGGTGGCCAGGGCAAGGGCCCGGCCAAGTCCGGCCAGCCTGCACCCGAGCGGAAGAACGAGGAAGCCCAGAAGGAGAAGCCGGCCGAGCAGACCGACGACTCCGGCGATGACGACGGCGAAGGCGGCAGCCGCCGCAACCGCCGGCGCCGTGGTCGTGACCGCGACCGCAACCGCCCGGGCCGTGGCGAGCCGGACACGACCGTCCTCGAGGACGACGTGCTGGTGCCCGCCGCAGGCATCCTGGACGTACTCGACAACTACGCCTTCGTCCGGACCTCCGGATACCTCCCCGGACCCGACGACGTCTATCTCTCCCTGTCGCTGGTCAAGCGCCTCGGCCTGCGCCGTGGCGACGCGATCGTCGGTCAGGTGCGCCAGCCTCGCGAGGGTGAGCGCAAGGAGAAGTACAACCCGATGGTGCGCATCGACTCGGTCAACGGTGCCGACCCCGAGGTCGCCAAGCACCGGGTCGAGTTCGACAAGCTCGCTCCGGTCCACCCCGACGAGCGGCTGCGCCTCGAGGGCGGCACCGACCCGGTGACCGGCCGGATCATCGATCTGGTCTCCCCGATCGGCAAGGGCCAGCGCGGTCTGATCTCCGCTCCGTCGAAGGCCGGCAAGACCACCGTCCTGCAGGCGATCGCCGGCGCGATCACCGCCAACAACCCCGAGTGCCACCTGATGGTCGTCCTCGTCGACGAGCGCCCCGAAGAGGTCACCGACTTCGAGCGCAGCGTCAAGGGCGAGGTCATCGCCTCCACCTTCGACCGGCAGCCGGCCGACCACACAGTGGTGGCCGAGCTGGCCATCGAGCGGGCCAAGCGTCTGGTCGAGCTCGGCCACGACGTCGTCGTCCTGCTCGACGGGCTGACCCGGCTCGGCAAGGCCTACAACCTCTCCGTCCCGGCCTCGGGCCGGATCCTCGGTGGCGGCGTCGACTCGGCGGCGCTCTACCCGACGAAGCGGTTCTTCGGTGCGGCTCGCAACGTGGAGGACGGCGGCTCGCTGACCATCCTCGCCACCGCTGCGGTCGAGACCGGCTCCAAGACCGACGAGATCATCTTCGACGCGTTCAAGGACACCGCCAACTCCGAGCTGCGGCTGAGCGAGGCGTACGCGGAGGCCGGGATCTTCCCTGCCGTCGACGTCAACGCCTCCGGCACCCGGCGCGACGACCTGCTCTTCACCGGCGGCGAGGGCGACGCGGTGCGCAAGCTGCGCGCCTCCCTGGCCACGCTCGAGGGTGCGAAGGCCGCGTCGGTCCTGGTCGACAAGGTCGCCGGTTCGGCCACCAACATGGTGCTGCTCAACGGCGTCGCCAAGAGCTAACACGAGGTGCGTCTGGGGCCGTCGGGAATTATTGGCGGCCCCAGACGTTCACATACACTGAATCCTCGGTGCCGGTTCACGTCCCGCAACCTGCGGCGGCGACCCGGGGCCCAATGTCTTGAGAGGAACCTCATGAAGCCCGAGATCCACCCGACCTACGTCGACACCCAGGTCACCTGCACCTGTGGCAACTCGTTCACCACCCGCAGCACCGTGAACGGGGGCGCCATCCGCGCCGACGTGTGCTCCAACTGCCACCCGTTCTACACCGGCAAGCAGAAGATCCTCGACACCGGCGGTCGCGTGGCTCGCTTCGAGGCTCGCTTCGGCAAGCGCAGCAAGTAGCTGCTTCCCAGCGCCGGCCCCTGCATTCGCGGGGGCCGGCGTTGGCGTATTTCAGCGACCACACGGTTTGAACACCCACTCCCGGGCGGAGACGTCCCGCCGGAGCGAAGCGGAGGCGCAAGACAATGCAGTTTGATGCGGTCGAAGGGCTCATCGAAGAGCACGTAGGGCTGGAGAAGCGGCTCGCCGAGCCCGAGACCCACGCCGACGCGCGCCTGGCGAAGAAGCTCAACCAGAGGTACGCCGAGCTGAGCTCGATCATCGACGCCTACCACTCCTGGCAGCAGCTCGGTGACGATCTCGAGGCAGCCCGGGAGCTGGCGGGGGAGGACCCCTCGTTCGCCGAGGAGGCCGAGGCGCTGGTGCCCCAGCGGGAGGTCGCCGAGGAGCGGCTGCGTCGGCTGCTCGTGCCCCGCGACCCGACCGACGACAAGGACGCCATCCTCGAGGTCAAGTCGGGGGAGGGCGGCGAGGAGTCGGCGCTGTTCGCCGGCGACCTGCTGCGGATGTACTCCCGCTATGCCGAGCACCAGGGCTGGAAGCTCGAGTTCCTCGATGCCAACGAGTCCGACCTCGGTGGCTACAAGTCGGTCACCGTCGCGGTGAAGGCGAAGGGCAACCCTGAGCCCGGCCGCGCCCCTTACGCGCTGCTCAAGTTCGAGGGTGGCGTGCACCGCGTCCAGCGGGTCCCGGTCACCGAGTCGCAGGGCCGGGTGCACACCTCGGCCGCCGGTGTCCTCGTGGTTCCCGAGGCGGAGCCCATCGATGTCGAGATCAACGACAACGACCTCCGCATCGACGTCTATCGCTCCTCGGGCCCAGGCGGCCAGTCGGTCAACACCACCGACTCCGCGGTCCGGATCACCCACGTCCCCACCGGCATCGTCGTCTCGATGCAGAACGAGAAGTCGCAGCTGCAGAACAAGGAGCAGGCGATGCGCGTGCTGCGCTCGCGCCTGCTCCAGGCCGCCCAGGACGCCGCCGACGCGGAAGCCTCCGACGTCCGCCGTTCGCAGGTGCGCACCGTCGACCGCTCCGAGCGCATCCGCACCTACAACTACCCCGAGAACCGCATCTCGGACCACCGCACCGGCTACAAGTCCTACAACCTGGACCAGGTCCTGGACGGCGACCTGGAGCCGGTGATCGCCAGCGCGGTGGACGCCGATCTCGCTGCCCGTCTGGCCAGCCTGGAGTCCTGACTCCCTGTGGGAAAGCCGAAGGTCGCAGCCATCGCGCGGCTGCGACCTTCGACCTCAGGGCCGATGCCCGATCAGGCGTCGACCTTCTTCTTGAAGCCCGCGATGAAGCCGGCGGCCTCGGCCGACTCCTCGGAGTCGAAGTAGACGGCCGCCTTCGTACGGCTGTAGTAAGGGCTCGCGGTCGTGTGGTACTTCTTCCCGCTGCTGCCCTTGATGTCGTACGCGGCATCCGAGCTGGTTCCGTCCGCAGCGGGCAGCACCGCGCCGGCGTAGGGGGCACCCTCGGTCGCGGCGGGCTTCTCGGCGACCGGGACGACCTCCGGCTCGGTGTCGACGGGAGCAGCCGGGGACTCCTCGGCCACGGGCTCCTCGGTGTCGGCGGCAGCGGCCGCGACGACGCTCTCGGCCTCCGCGACGACCGCAGCGGTGTCCACCTCGCTGTCCGCGGCGGACTCGGCGGTCTTGTCGGCGGTCTCGCTGTCAGCGACCTCGGCGGCCGGAGCCTCAGCAGCGGGAGCATCTGCGGCCTTCTCGGCCGGGTCTGCGGTCTTGGCGTCCTTGCGGATCGGTCGACCGAAGAAGAACCAGATCACGGAGGCGAGGACGAGGATGAGTGCAAGCAGCAATGGCCACTTCATGGGGTGGTGTTTCCTTCCAGGGGGGATCTCGGGTGCGATGGGGGCAGCACAGTGCCCGACGAGGGTGCGGCCATTCCCGCGTCCCCCGTCATGACCCGAAGAACTGTTGAAGCGCCCGAACGTTACCCTCAGCCGGGTAGTGCATGACTAACACATTTCAGGAGCAGTTGCCCATGACCGCCCCGCGCACCCTTCTGGCGAGTGCCCGAAAGCAGCTCGAAGAGGCCGGAGTCGACAGCCCGGACGCCGATGCGGCCATCCTGCTGGCCCACGTGCTCGACACCGACCGCAACCGACTCTTCCTCGTCGACGACGTCGCCGAGCATCAGGAGAAGGCCTATGCGAGCCTGCTCGCCCGCCGTGCGGAACGCGAGCCGGTGCAGCACCTGACCGGGGTGGCGTACTTCCGGCACGTCGACCTCGCTGTCGGGCCCGGTGTCTTCGTGCCTCGGCCGGAGACGGAGCTGCTCGCCGGCTGGGCGATCGACCTGGCCGCCGACATCGACCGGCCTGTCGTCGTCGACCTCTGCACCGGGTCGGGAGCGATCGCGAAGAGCATCGCCGACGAGGTCCCGGGCGCCGAGGTGCACGCGGTCGAGCTCTCCGAGGATGCCTACCCCTGGGCCGTACGCAACCTGGCCGGCACCGGCGTGGACCTGCGACAGGGCGACATGGCCGATGCGTTCCCCGAGCTGGACGGCACCGTCGACGTGCTCGTCTGCAACCCGCCGTACATCCCTCTCGAGGCCTGGGAGTCCGTCGCCACGGAGGCGCGCGACCACGACCCCGACCTCGCCCTCTTCTCCGGGCAGGACGGGCTCGACGCGATCCGCGTGTTGGAACGACGGGCTGCCGAGCTGCTCAAGCCCGGGGGAGTGGTCGGCTTCGAGCATGCCGACGAGCAGGGTCCGGACGGCGCCGACGGCGGCGCCCCAGCCGTCTTCAGCAGCACGGGAAGATGGCACGACGTGCGCGATCATCGCGATCTGGCAGGGCGTCCGCGCTTCACGACCGCGCAACTGGCAACATGAGCACTGTGACTGAGCGCTACCCGATCGCGACCGAGGATGAGCAGACCGAGGCGATTGATGCTGCGGTGACCGCCCTTCAGGCCGGCGAGCTCGTGATCGTGCCGACCGACACGGTCTACGGCATCGCCGCCGACGCGTTCGACAAGGGCGCGGTGGCTGGCCTGCTCGCCGCCAAGGGCCGAGGCCGCGCGATGCCGCCGCCCGTGCTGATCTCCAACGTAGCCACCCTCGACGCCCTCGCGACGAGGATCCCCGACTGGGCGCGCACCCTCGTCGAGGAGCTGTGGCCCGGTGCGCTGACGATCGTGCTCCACCAGCAGCCGTCGCTGCAGTGGGACCTGGGCGAGGCCCGCCAGACCGTGGCCGTACGCATCCCCGACTCCGACATCCTGCGGCAGATCATCGACCGGGTCGGCCCGCTCGCGACCAGCTCGGCCAACCGCACCACGAAGCCGGCAGCCACCAACGCCGACCAGGCCGAGGAGATGCTGGGCAAGATGGTCAAGGCCATCCTCGACGGCGGCGAGTCGCCTGTCGGTGAGGCGTCCACGATCGTCTCCGCCACCGGTGACGAGCCGAAGATCCTCCGCGAGGGCGCGATCAGCATCGATCGGATCAACGAGATCCTCGCCGAGCACGACGTCGCCATCCGTCGTCCGGGCGATCCGGATCCCGCTGCCGAGACCGAGACCGACACCCCCGCAACGCCCGCCACGGACGCCGACACAGAAGCCTGATGCGCGCCTACGTCCTCCTCTTCCTGGTCGCCGCCGTGGTGACCTACCTGCTCACCGTCGTCGCCCGCGAGTTCGCGATGCGCACGGGGGCCGTCGCCAAGGTCCGCGACCGAGACGTACACGCCGTGCCGATCCCCTACATGGGCGGCGTCGCGATGCTGGGCGGCTTGGTCGCGGCCTACCTGGTCGCCCGCGAGCTGCCGTTCCTGGCCGATGCGCCGGACTTCGTGCTCGAGGACACCGGCGTGGTGATCCTCGCCGGCGCGCTGATCTGCGTGGTCGGCGTCGTCGACGACATCTTCGAGCTCGATGCCCTGACCAAGCTCGGTGGTCAGGTGCTGGCGACCGCGATCCTGGTCGGCTTCAACCTCCAGTACAGCCTGATCACGTTCCCCGACGGCACCCAGTTCTCGATCGATCCCGCCCAGGGTGCTCTGCTCACCGGGCTCGTCGTGATCACCGTGGTCAACGCGGTCAACTTCATCGACGGTCTCGACGGTCTGGCCGCGGGTGTCGTCGGTATCGGCGCGCTGGCGCTGTTCCTGTTCTGCTACCAGTTCACCCGTATCAACGACATCGGCCGCGCCTCGACTGCGGCTCTCCTGACCGTCGCGCTCGCCGGAGCCTGCGCCGGCTTCCTCATCCACAACTGGCATCCGGCCCGGCTCTTCATGGGTGACAGCGGCTCGATGCTGATCGGTCTGATCCTCGCCGCCAGCGCGGTCACCCTCTCGGGCTCCTACAGCGCCGGCGGACTGAACGTGAACGCGTTCGACGCCTCCACCGCGCTCCTGGTGACCTTCCTGCCGTTGCTGCTCCCACTGACGATCCTGGTGGTGCCGCTGGTCGACCTCGTGCTGGCAGTCGTACGCCGCACCCGCGCCGGCCGGTCCCCCTTCGCCGCGGACAAGAAGCACCTCCACCACCGGCTCCTGGAGATCGGTCACTCCCAGCGTCGTGCCGTGCTGATCATGTGGCTCTGGGCCGGCCTGATGTCCTTCGGATCGGTCTTCGTGACCCTCTACCGCGGCCCGGTCGTCATCGGCGGCGTCATTGTCGCCACCGCCCTCATCGTGCTGCTCACCTTCGTCCTCCCCAAGATCCGCGGCGAGCGCACCGACAAGCTCCTCGAGGCCCCCGAGGACCTCACCCCGCTGGAGAAACAGGTAGGAGATCAGCGGATCTAGCAGGGCCGTCGCCGGATTGCCCTTGCCTCGTTTGTTTGCTTCGGGGCAAACTAGTCACGATCGGTCAATTGACCGGTACTTCGGATGGACTGGGGTCTCGGGTGGAGGAATTCATTGCTCGGCCGGCTGCGATTCGCGGTGCGGCGGCGGCTATTGAACAGCTTGGCGGGATGGGTAAGTACATTACCAATATCGCCGCGTCTGAGGTTTCTGTTACTTCGAATAGCGATGTTCTTGTCGATGCATCTCGCGAATTCGAACGAGTGCAGACCGCCCTGTTGGATGCATACGGCCCGACCGGTCCCTACGGGGACATGATGGAGGGTGCTGCGCAAGCCATGCGGTCGATCGCGAAAGAGTATGAAACTGTCGACGCTGATTCGGCAGCGCGGCTTGACTCCTTGCTGCCAGATCTTGGCGGCGTGCCCAGCTACTTCAGTTTCGACAGTCCAGGTATCGATGAGTCGTCTTACGCAGAGATCGGAAACGATATCGAGTCAGTGGCACTCGATCAGTACGACGATTTCATGAAGATCAGCAAGACGATCAATTACATAATCGACTGCAAGTGGGTCGGTGACATTCTAGAGACCGTCGGGATTCCGAACGAGATTGCAAAGGTTGAGGTCAAGCTTGGGGCCGAGTGGGACCAGGTGGGTGTTTCGGTGGCGGCCATTGATCAGTGCCGAAAATGTATGCGGTCGTTCGCGGGGGATCTGACTGGTGTGTGGGCTGGCCTCGAGGGGAAGTGGCAAGGACGTGCTGCGGCTTCTGCGTGTGACCATTTCAACGCGGTCGCGAGGGTTCTCAGAGATCACTCCAACGGCTTGGGCGCGCTCACGCAGCGCATCATTGCCGAGATGCATGCGGTGAGATCGTCCGTGGATACGATGAACGACCTGTTGGAGCAACTGATTCAGGAACTTCCTGGTCCCCAGAGCTTTAGTGAACTCTTCTCCAGTGCGATTGAGGATGGCCTTGATGAGCCATTCAGGAAGTTGCTTCAAAGAGTCAAGATGTTCAAGGCTGCCTTCGATGTCGCTCTGACTTTGGCATTTGGTGTGAATGCGCTGTTCGCGCAGTTGTGTAGATTCAACGAAGATGTGAATTTCCCTCCGATTCCTAGTTGGGATGCTCCAGACGTCAATGGAGGGTCGCGATGAATATCGGATCGTTCCGCCAGATGGTTGATGCTGTGTCGGCATCGTCCGCAAATGCTCGGGTGCGGCGACTTGTGAGTCGATATGACGACGGGGCGGCGTCCGAGGGCAGACTGTTGGAGGACCCCGACTTTATCGAGGCGCTCACGCGTTGTTATGAATCAGTTGTCCTTGACGCTCGTCGCCGTGGGGTCGACGGGCCAGCCGTGCTTGGTCGCCTCTATGACAGTCAAGATGACTGAGTAGCGGAGGAGTTCCGCGCGAGCGCCAAGCTCCTGACGCTGCAGGGAAGGAACGCCAGACCGAACACGGCCGTAGACCATCGAGGTTTCGAGGTCCTCGGCCAGGAGCAGGTGCCGGCCACCCAACGAGAAGCTGCCGTACCGCTGCGGTGGCTCAGGCGCGTCCCACCCCGGACCGGTCTCGACGTACTTCTGGACGCCAGCCTGATGGCGAGGAGGGGTCATGCGGGGCCCTGATGTGTCCGCGCGCACTCGGCGTTCATTGAAGCGGTGACCGCGCCCCTGAACACCGCGTCGAGGGCATGGATCGATCAATTAGGGACTCCAAACACGCTTGTGATAACTTTCACGAGCGTTCGGGATGCGCTCCTGAACACGTGAAATGCCCCCAGAGAGAACGGCCGCCAAAGATGACGACCGCAACGAGCAAGAGCAAGGTACTGCGAGGTTCTGCCGCGGTGTCCGCCGTCGCTGTGCTCGCCGCCCTCACGGTAGGCTTCGTTGTTGCCGGGGCCAGCGGTCTGACAGGTGCCGCGATCGGCTCGATCGCCACGCTCGTTGTGTTGGCGACGGGCTCGTGGGGCCTGTTCTGGGTCGCGGCCAAGTCGCCCGCTCTCTCGTTGCCCGCCGCCGTTGGCGTTTTCACGGTGTCGGGCATGATTCTCTTCGTCGTGCTGCTGGTTGTGTCGCAGACCGGGGGAGATGCTGTCGTACGTCCGGCAGCCTTCTCGGTCATGGCGCTCACAGTTGCATGGACGACCACGTTTACGGTCCTGGTGCGACGCGAGCGGATCCCGCTCTTCGACCTGCCCGGGGCAGACTCGTGACCCGCCAGTAGTGCCTGATATCGTCCGGGCCGTCGGGGGCCGCCGCCGGGATGATGCCCGAGCCTTTGGGGCTCGCCACCCAGAATCGTAAGTTCGAACAAACAGGAGACAGCGTGAAGTCGCTTGCCGCCACCGTTATGGCGTCGGAGTCGGGGCCCCATATCCCGGGGCCCGCGGACTTCTTCCCCCCGCCGATCGTCGGGTCCGGCGACTGGGCCCTGACCAAGGTGACCCTCCTGGTCCTGCTGTCCGTCGTGATCGCCTTCGGCTTCTTCTACGCCGCCTCTCGCAAGTCAGCCGTGGTTCCGAGCCGGCTGCAGTTCGCCGGTGAGTACGTCTACGGGATGGTTCGCAACTCCATCGCTCGAGACATCATCGGGTCGAAGGACTACATGAGGTTCGTGCCGTATCTCTTCACGGTCTTCGTCTTCATCCTCATCAACAACTTCTACGGGATCATCCCGTTCATCCAGTTCCCCACGATGTCGCACATCGGTTACACGGCGGCCCTGGCGGCCATCACCTGGCTGATCTACAACATCGTCGGCATCGCGAAGCATGGTTTCGTCGGCTACCTCAAGCTCCAGACGGTGCCCGGCGGTGTCAGCGGCCCGATCCTGCTCATGATGGTTCCGCTGGAGTTCCTCTCCAACATCATCGTGCGCCCGTTCACGCTGGCCATCCGTCTCTTCGCGACCATGTTCGCCGGCCACCTGCTCGTGGCGCTGTTCTCGATCGGTGGCGCCTGGCTGATCCTGCACTACTCTCCGGCGTGGCAGGGCGTCACGGCCGGTCTCTTCTCCTTCCTGCTCGGCATCTTGGTGTCCTTCCTGGACATGCTGATCATGTTCCTGCAGGCCTACGTCTTCACCCTGCTCTCGGCGATGTACATCGCCGGTGCAGTCGCGGACGAGCACTGATCCACGGCTCGCTCCACTAGCCAAACCCAACGATGTACAACAACTGACGCAAGGCGCGTCACAACCGAAAGGAAGTCCACAATGGACGGCTCCGCAGACATGATCGGCCTCGGCCTCTCCGCGATCGGCCCGGGCGTCGGTGTCGGTCTGATCTTCGCCGCGTACGTCGCCGGTGTCGCTCGCCAGCCGGAGGCCCAGAGCCGCCTGCAGGCCATCGCGATTCTCGGCTTCGCGCTTTGTGAGCAGTTCTTCATCATCTCCCTCGCCCTCGCCTTCGTGCTCTGACGTAGGGAACTACTGAAGGTTCCGACATGATCCTTACCCAGGTAACCGCTGCGGAGACCGAGATCAACCCGTTGGTCCCGCACGTCCCGGAGATCATTCTCGGTTTCATCGTCATCGCCATCCTCTTCGTGGGAGTTGCGAAGTTCATCGTTCCGAACTTCGAGAAGGCGTACGCCGATCGAACCGCGGCGATCGAGGGCGGCATCGAGAATGCCAACGCGAAGCAGGCCGAGGCTGACACCAAGCTCGCCCAGCTGGAGGCCCAGCTGGCCGACGCTCGTCACGAGGCTGCCCGCATCCGCGAGCAGGCTCGCGAGGAGGGCGCTGCGATCAAGGCCGAGATGCGCCTCGAGGCGCAGGCCGAGGCTGACCGCATCATCACCGCCGGCAAGGCGCAGATCGAAGCCGAGCGTCAGGCGGCTTCCACGTCGCTGCGCACCGAGGTCGGTTCGCTGGCCACCGGTCTCGCCGGTCGCATCGTCGGCGAGTCCCTCGAGGACGACGCGCGCTCCAGTCGTGTGGTCGAGCGGTTCCTCGCCGACCTCGAGGCAGGGGTTCACTGATGGACTTCCGTGGAGCGTCGGCCGACGCAGTTGCCGCCCTGACCGAGGAGCTGAAGACCGCTGTCTCCGCCTCTCCCGAGGCGGCGGCCAAGGCGGCCGACACCCTCTTCGAGGTCTCCCAGACCTTCCGCGCCGAAGCAGCTCTGCGCCGCTACGTCACCGACGCGTCGGTGCCGAAGGAGGCCAAGACCGGCCTCGTCGGTGAGCTGTTCGGCGGGAAGGTCGACGCGACGGCCCTCGGCGTGCTCGAGTCGGCGGTCAAGCACCGCTGGACGCGCGCCGGCGACCTGAGCAACGCGGTCGAGCGACTGAGCGAGATCGCGGCGGTCCGCAGCGCCGGCAGCGAGGCCAACCGCCTCGCTGACGAGCTCTTCGCGGTCCAGCGGTCCGTGCAGGAGACGCCGGAGCTGCGCGACGCGCTCTCCGACCCGGCCCGTACGACCGAGGACAAAGCCGCGCTGGTCGACACGCTGCTCGGGGGCAAGGCGCTTCCGGCGACCGTGACCCTGACGAAGCAGGCGCTGGCGGGCACCTACCGCACCGCATCGGCCGCTCTCGGTGAATACCAGAAGGTCGCGGCATCCGTCGCAGGCGAGGGCACCGCCGTCGTCCGCGTTGCGGCTCCGCTCTCGGAGGCCGAGACCACCCGTCTGGCGACAGCACTGGCGAGGAAGTACGGCCGCGAGGTCCACCTCAACGTGGTCGTCGACCCGGCTGTCGTCGGTGGCATCAAGGTATCGATCGGTGACGACGTCATCGACGGCACCGTCTCGAGTCGCCTCGAAGGGGCGCAGCGAGCCCTGGCCGGCTGATCCGGCACCGCGGCCGACCTCAACTGGCCGTACGACCCCTGTGTGACACAGACTGACTTGTAAGAACTGAGAGAGAAGGCACAGATGACGGAGCTCTCCATCCGTCCCGACGAGATCCGGGACGCACTGGCAAAGTACGTCGCGGACTACAAGCCGGAGGCGGCGAAGACCGAGGAGGTCGGCACCGTCGCTTCGACCGCGGACGGCATCGCCCGCGTGTCGGGTCTGCCCTCGGCCATGACCAACGAGCTCCTCGAGTTCGAGGACGGCACCCTTGGTCTCGCCCTGAACCTGGACACCCGCGAGATCGGTGTCGTCGTCCTGGGTGACTTCGACAAGATCGAGGAGGGCCAGGCGGTCCGACGTACGGGCGAGGTTCTCTCGGTCCCCGTCGGCGACGGCTACCTCGGTCGCGTCGTGGACCCGCTCGGCAACGCGATCGACGGCCTCGGCGACATCGAGACGGTCGGCCGTCGTGCACTGGAGCTCCAGGCTCCCGGCGTGATGGCCCGCAAGTCGGTGCACGAGCCGCTCGCCACCGGCATCAAGGCGATCGACGCGATGACCCCGATCGGCCGTGGCCAGCGTCAGCTGATCATCGGTGACCGCTCGACCGGTAAGACCACGGTCGCGATCGACACGATCATCAATCAGAAGCAGAACTGGGAGTCGGGTGACCCCGACAAGCAGGTCCGCTGCATCTACGTAGCCATCGGCCAGAAGGGCTCGACCATCGCCTCCGTGCGTGGCGCCCTCGAGGAGTCCGGCGCGCTGGAGTACACGACGATCGTCGCGGCCCCGGCCTCCGACTCCGCCGGCTTCAAGTACCTCGCCCCCTACACCGGCTCGGCCATCGGCCAGCACTGGATGTACGAGGGCAAGCACGTCCTGATCGTCTTCGACGACCTGACCAAGCAGGCCGAGGCCTACCGCGCCGTGTCGCTGCTGCTGCGCCGCCCGCCGGGCCGTGAGGCCTACCCGGGTGACGTCTTCTACCTGCACTCCCGGCTGCTGGAGCGCTGCGCGAAGCTCTCCGACGAGATGGGCAAGGGCTCGATGACCGGTCTGCCGATCATCGAGACCAAGGCCAACGACGTCTCGGCGTTCATCCCGACCAACGTCATCTCCATCACCGACGGTCAGATCTTCCTGCAGTCCGACCTGTTCGCGGCCAACCAGCGCCCGGCGATCGATGTCGGTGTCTCGGTCTCCCGCGTCGGTAGCGCCGCGATGACCAAGGCCCTCAAGGCCGTCACCGGCTCGCTCAAGGTCGAGCTCGCGCAGTACCGCGCGATGGAGGCCTTCGCGATGTTCGCCTCCGACCTGGATGCGGCCTCGAAGCAGCAGCTGGCCCGCGGCCAGCGGCTGATGGCGCTGCTCAAGCAGCCTGCCTACTCGCCCTACCCGATCGACGAGATGACCGTCTCGCTGTGGCTCGGCACCTCCGGCAGCCTGGACATCGTCCCGGTCGCGGACGTGCTCAAGTTCGAGCGCGAGTTCATCGACTACCTGCGTCGCGCCCACGACGGCATCCTCGCCGGCATCCGTGAGTCGCTGAAGTTCGAGGACTCCACCGAGTCCGAGCTGAAGAAGGCTTACGACTCGTTCCTCGACCAGTTCGAGACCTCGGAGGGCCACTCGATCAAGCCGGGTTCCGCCAAGGAAGAGGCCCTGGCTGACGAGGACGTCGAGCAGGAGCAGATCGTCAAGCAGAAGCGGGGCTGACCCATGGCCGTGTCAGTGCGTGAACTCCGCGCGCGGATCAAGTCGACGGAGTCGATGAAGAAGATCACGCGTGCCATGGAGCTCATCGCTGCGTCCCGGATCATCAAGGCGCAGCAGCGGGCCAATGCGGCCGCGCCGTACGCCCGTGAGCTCACCCGCGCCGTCTCGGCGGTGGCGACCTACTCCAACCAGGACCACCCGCTGACCACCGAGCCGGAGACGCCCACCCGCGCCGCCGTGCTGGTGGTCACCAGCGACCGTGGTCTGGCCGGCTCCTACTCCTCGAGCGTGCTCAAGGAGGCCGAGGGGCTGGTCGAGAAGCTCAAGGCCGAGGGCAAGGAGGTCGACCTCTACGTCACCGGACGCAAGGCGGAGGCCTTCTACAAGTTCCGCGGCCGTCCCGTGGTGCAGGCCTGGACCGGTTTCTCGGACCGCCCGGAGTTCGACGCGGCCAAGGAGATCGGTGAGAAGCTGATCGAGGTCTTCGTCGAGGGCGCTGAGGCTGAGGCCGCAGTGGCTCCCGGCGTCGACGAGGTCCACGTGGTCTACACGCGGTTCATCACCATGATGACGCAGAAGCCCACCGCCGTACGTCTCCTGCCTCTGGAGGTCGTGGAGGGCACCGAGGCTCCGGCCGAGGGCGATGTCCTGCCGCTCTACGAGTTCGAGCCGTCGGCCGAGGCCGTGCTCGACTCGCTGCTCCCGCAGTACGTCGTGAGCCGGATCTGGTTCGCGCTGCTGCAGGCCGCCGCCTCCGAGCTGGCCCAGCGTCAGAAGGCGATGAAGTCGGCTACCGACAACGCCGATGAGCTCATCAAGAAGTTCACCCGGGTCGCCAACCAGGCTCGCCAGGCAGGCATCACCCAGGAGATCAGCGAGATCGTCGGTGGCGTGAACGCGCTCGCCGACGCCCAGGCTGCGAACGACTGAGAACCCACAGAAGGACTGACTAGAAAATGACCGCACAGGTTGACGAGAAGACCACGACGGGCCGTATCGCCCGCGTGATCGGCCCGGTCGTCGACGTGGAGTTCCCCGTCGACGCCATGCCGGATATCTACAACAAGCTCGAGGTCGAGGTCACCATCAGCGGTGAGACGACGACCCTGCCTCTCGAGGTTGCCCAGCACATCGGTGACGGCATGGTCCGCGCGATCTCGCTGAAGCCGACCGACGGCGTCGTACGCGGCTCCGCGGTGCGCGACACCGGCGGCCCGATCACGGTTCCCGTGGGTGACGTGACCCTCGGCCACGTGTTCAACGCCACCGGTGACATCCTCGACGTCGACCCGTCCACGGTCGAGGTCAAGGAGCGCTGGGGCATCCACCGCAAGGCTCCGGCCTTCGACCAGCTCGAGTCCAAGACCCAGATGTTCGAGACGGGCATCAAGGTCATCGACCTCCTCACCCCGTACGTGACCGGTGGAAAGATCGGCCTCTTCGGTGGTGCGGGCGTCGGCAAGACCGTCCTCATCCAGGAGATGATCGCCCGAGTCGCCAAGAACCACGGCGGTGTCTCCGTGTTCGCCGGTGTCGGCGAGCGCACCCGTGAGGGCAACGACCTCATCCACGAGATGCAGGAGGCCGGCGTCTACGACAAGGTCGCCCTGACCTTCGGCCAGATGGACGAGCCGCCGGGCACGCGTCTTCGCGTGGCCCTCTCGGCGCTGACGATGGCGGAGTACTTCCGTGACGTCCAGGGCCAGGACGTGCTGCTGTTCATCGACAACATCTTCCGCTTCACCCAGGCGGGCTCCGAGGTCTCGACCCTGCTGGGCCGGATGCCTTCGGCCGTGGGCTACCAGCCCAACCTCGCCGACGAGATGGGTCAGCTCCAGGAGCGGATCACCTCGACGCGTGGTCACTCGATCACCTCGATGCAGGCGATCTACGTGCCGGCCGACGACTACACCGACCCGGCGCCGGCGACCACGTTCGCGCACCTGGACGCCACGACCGAGCTCTCCCGTGAGATCGCGTCGCTCGGTATCTACCCGGCCGTGGACCCGCTGACCTCGACGTCGCGAATCCTGGACCCGCAGTACATCGGTCAGGACCACTACGACTGCGCCGTCCGTGTCAAGCAGATCCTCCAGCGCAACAAGGAGCTGCAGGACATCATCGCGATCCTGGGTGTCGACGAGCTCTCCGAGGAAGACAAGATCATCGTCTCCCGCGCTCGCCGGATCCAGCGGTTCCTGTCGCAGAACACCTACGTCGCCAAGCAGTTCACCGGCATCGAGGGTTCGACGGTTCCGGTCAAGGACACCATCGAGGCGTTCAACAAGATCGCCGAGGGTGAGTACGACCACGTCGCCGAGCAGGCGTTCTTCATGTGCGGTGGCCTCGACGACGTCGAGGCGAAGTGGGCCGAGATCCAGAAGAGCCTCTGATGACGGACGCACTTCAGGTGGAGCTCGTCGCTGCGGACCGCGTGGTCTGGAGCGGCGGGGCCACCATGGTCATCGCCCGAACGGTCGACGGTGATGTCGGCGTCCTGCGCGGTCACGCGCCGGTGCTGTCGGCTCTCACCGACGCGGTTGTGGAGATCACTCCTGAGGAGGGCACCGAGGTCATCGCGACCGTCGACGGTGGCTTCCTCTCGGTGGCAGGCGACCGCGTCTCGATCCTGTCCGAGCATGTGCTGCTGTCCCATGAGATCGACCTCAGCAAGGCTGAGGTCGAGCTCGAGGAAGCCCGTCGCCTGCTCGGCACCAGCAACGACGCCGAGAAGCGCATCCGTCGTGCTGAGGCACGCATCCGCGCTGTCGAGAAGGCCTCCTAGGTAGAGAGGGACGGACCCGAATGGCATGGTGGGAGCTGCTCTTGGCCGTTGTGGCCTGTTTGCTTCTGCTTGTCCTTGCCTATGGCATCGGGATCGCCGTACGCCGCCGTCTGCTCGAACGCAACGGCGGCGTCTTCGAACTGAGCCACCGCGTCCGGGACACCAAGCCCGGGCGCGGTTGGATCATCGGTATCGGCCGCTACTCCGGAGATGCGCAGCTGGAGTGGTTTCGCATCTTCTCGCTCTCGCCCAAGCCCAAACGGGTCTGGCGCCGCGTCGAGCTCAGCTACGTCTCCAGTCGATCCCCTGAGGGGATCGAGGAGCTGGTTCTCTACCCCGAGAGCCTGATCGTGACCTGTGAGGTCAAGGGCGAGCTGATCGACCTCTCGATGGATCAGCAGACCCTCATCGGGTTCCAGGCGTGGCTCGAGTC
Source organism: Nocardioides sp. NPDC006273 (assembly GCF_040613495.1). Classification (NCBI taxonomy): domain Bacteria; kingdom Bacillati; phylum Actinomycetota; class Actinomycetes; order Propionibacteriales; family Nocardioidaceae; genus Nocardioides; species Nocardioides sp. NPDC006273. The sequence continues at coordinate 36,419 of NZ_JBEXSD010000044.1, forward strand.
GCGCCCGATCCGGTCCAACTGGACCGTCTTCTGAGCTTCTCGACGCGACCGACTCCGGCACGACGCCGGGGTCGGTCGTTCGGTTTTCGGGGGCTTCCCTGATTGTCCGGGAGCCGTCTGGGGCGGATGGTTGAGGTATGTCCTCAACTGCTCCCATCCCTCCCGCGACCACCCTGTCCGCCCAGCCCGACGAGCTCCGCTGCACCGATGCCGACCGCGACCGCGTCATCGACGTGCTGAAGTCCGCCTACGCAGACGGCCGGCTCGACCAGGCCGAGTTCGACCTCCGGTTCGACCTGACCATGAAGGCGAAGACGTACGCCGCCCTCGAGCCGATCACTCGTGACCTGGTCGCACAGCCCGCTGCTGCCGCTCCGGCGCCCGCGAAGCCCGCCCGTGACCTGCTGCCGCCCCCGACCACCGAGGAGAGGCTGCTGGGCGCCCTCGCCCAGGCCACGACCTTGGTGCCGATCGTCGTCGGCCCGGCGATCATGTACTACACCGTCGGCAAGCGCTCCGAGTTCGTCAAGCACCACGCGGCCGGCGCTCTCAACCTGCAGCTGACCCTGCTCGCCGTCACGATCGTGACCTTCGGGCTCGGTGGTGCGCTCTACGGGATCGCCTGGGTCCTGGCGACCGCCTTCGCCGTGGTCGCGCTCGCCGGCGCGCCGCTGCGCCAGCCGTGGGTGCTGCCGATCTTCGGTCGCGGCGGTCCGTACGAGAAGCGCGACTGAGACCCACCCCTGGAGGCGTCCGGGGGCCTACTAGCCTTTGCCCGTGACGCCTCTTTCCCGTGCCCAAGCCGGTTCGGTGGTGGCATTCGCCACCAACGGCCTGCTGTCCGCGACCTTCATCTCTCGGATCCCGGCGCTGCGCGAGAGCCTCGGCCTGAGCAACTCTGCCGTCGGCCTGATGCTGCTGGCGATGGGCATCGGATCGGTCGCTGCGCTGCCGTTCGCCGGTGGGCTGGTGATGCGCTGGGGCGCGGCCCGGCTCGTACGCCGCTGCGCGGCCCTCTGTGCCGTCGCCCTGTGTCTGGTGGCGGTCTCCGGCAGCTGGCTCGGACAGGCTTGGCTGGTGGCGCTGTTCCTGGTGGCGTACGGCGTCGGCTACGGGGTCTGGGACGTCGCCATGAACGTCGAGGGGGCCGCGGTCGAGCGGCTGGGCGGCAAGACGCTGATGCCACAGCTGCACGCGATGTGGAGCGTCGGCACCGTGCTCGGTGGGGTGTTGGGCATCGCCCTGGTGGGTACGTTGCCGACCGTGTGGCACATCGTCGGGGTCGCCGGCGTCGCGCTGGCGGCCTGCTGGTGGGGGACAGCCGGGTTCCTACCGGCCGAAGCCCCACCGGAGGGACACTCGCCGCGGCGCGAGCTGATCGCCGCCTGGCGCTCGCCCCACACTCTGCTGCTCGGCCTGATGGTGCTCGCCTTCGCCGCCGCCGAGGGGAGCGCGAACGACTGGGTCGCGCTGGCGATGATCGACGGCTACGACGTCAGCCACCGGGTCGGGGTGGCGTGCTACGCGGCGTTCGTCCTCTGTATGAGCGTTGCCCGTTTCGCCGGTGCGAAGGTGATCGACCGGGTCGGCCGGCAGCCGGTGCTGATCACCTCGGCGGCTCTCGCGGGGGCCGGGATCGTGCTGACGGTCTTCGCCGGCTCCGTGGGGCTCGCTCTGGCCGGGATCGTCCTGTGGGGCTTCGGTGCAGCCCTCGGCTTCCCGCTCGGGATCAGCATCGCCGCGGACGACGAGACCCGGGCCGCGGCTCGCGTCTCGGTCGTCTCCACGCTGGCGTACGGTGCTTTCCTGGGCTTCCCGCCGATCCTGGGGGCGGTAGGAGACCAGATCGGCACCCTGAGGTCCCTCCTGGTCGTCGCCGTCCTGATGCTCCCCGCGGCGGCGTTGGCGGCGACGGTGGCAAGGCGGCGTAGGTAATTTCGGCTACACGAAGAGGGCGCGGATGTCGTCGGCGCCGATGGTGGAGCCCATCGCGCCCTCGCCGTCGACGACCTTGGCGAAGAGCTCGGCCTTGCGCTCCTTGAGCTCCATGACCTTCTCCTCGATCGTCCCCGTCGAGACCAGCCGGTAGACCATGACGTGCTGGGTCTGGCCGATGCGGTGGGCGCGGTCGACGGCCTGAGCCTCGGCTGCGGGGTTCCACCAGGGGTCGAGCACGAAGACGTAGTCGGCCTCGGTCAGAGTCAGACCGACGCCACCCGCCTTGAGAGAGATCAGGAAGACCGGGGCGTCACCCTCGCGGAAGCTCTCGATCACCGCCCCGCGGTCGCGCGTCGAGCCGTCGAGGTAGGCGGCGTCGATGCCGGCTTCGGCGAGCCGGGTGCGGGCCCGGCCGAGGAACGAGGTGAACTGGCTGAAGACGAGCGCCTTGTGGCCCTCGGCGGCGAGCTCCTCGATGTGGTCGACGAGCGTCTCGAGCTTGGCCGAGCCGACGTCGTCGTCCTCGGGGTCGACCAGACCGGGGTCTAGCGAGAGCTGGCGCAGCCTGGTCAGCGCGCTGAGGATCGCGACCCGGTTGTCGTTGAAGTCGTCGAGCAGATGCAGGATCCGCTGACGTTCCTTGGCCAGGTGGGCGTCGTAGATCTTGCGGTGGGCGGGGTTGAGGTCGACGCCGAGCACCTGCTCCTGCTTGGGCGGCAGGTCGTCGGCGACGAGCTCCTTCGTACGCCGCAGCAGGAACGGGCGCAGCCGGGTCCGGAACCGGCGCAGCGCGTCGTCGTCGCCCGACTTCTCCACGGGGGAGACCACGGTGTCGCGGAACATCCGCGGGCTGGGGTAGAGGCCCGGTGCGGTGATCGAGAGCAGCGCCCACAGCTCCATCAGCCGGTTCTCGAACGGCGTGCCCGTCACCGCGAGACGCCAGCGGGCGTCGATGCGGCGGGCCGCAGCGTACGTCTTGGACTGGTGGTTCTTGACCTGCTGCGCCTCGTCGAGAACGAGACCGGACCATGGCCGGCCGGCGAAGGCGTCCTGCTCGAGCCGGAGGATGGCGTAGGTCGTGACCACGACATCGGCGTCCTCGCGCGCCTCGGCCACGGAGTCGACGCGCCTGCTCACCGTGCTGACTCGAAGGCCGGGGGTGTGGCGGCGGGCCTCCTGCACCCAGGCCGGTACGACGCTGGTCGGCGCGACCACGAGGTAAGGCGCGCGTTCGCCCGGCTGAGCGTGCACAGCGTGGGAGATCGTGGCCAGGACCTGGAGCGTCTTGCCGAGGCCCATGTCGTCGGCGAGGATCCCACCGAGACCCTGCTCGTGGAGGAAGGCCAGCCAGTGGAAGCCGTCGAGCTGGTAGTGGCGCAGCTCGGTCGCCACGCCGATGGGCTCCGGGCGCGGGATCTCGCGCAGGTCGCGAAGTGCCTGGGCCCGCTGGACCCACTCGGCGGCCTGCTGGTCGACCACGCCCAGCTCGGCGAGCTCGGCCCAGACGCCGAGGTCGTGCTTGCCGACGGCGATCCCCTCACCGCTGCGCTCGTGGAGCTGACCGGCGGCCTCGACGACGTTGCGGAGCCGGTCCAGCTCGGGGCGGTCGGTGGTGAGGTAGGTGCCGCTGGGGAGGATGAGGTGGTCGTCGCCGCGGGTCAGCGCCCCGAGCACGTCGGGCAGCGGAACGGCCTCGTTGCCGATGCGGATGACCACCTGAAGGTCGAGCCAGTCCTGGCCGCCCACGGCGGCGCCGTCGGGGGAGGTGATCTCGAAGGAGATCTCCGGGTCCTCGTCGGTCTCGCGGAAGTCGGGGCGCTGCACCTCGGTGACCTCGACGCCCTCGACCTCACGCAGCGCCGGGAGGTCGTGGATGGCGAGCGCTAGCGCGTCACCGTCCCGGACCTCTTGCTTGCGGAGCAGCTCGGCGGAGACGCGTCCGCGAAGCGAGGCCTCCTCGGCAGGGTCGCGGACCAGGCCGAGGTCCTCGCGGGAGTCCAGGGGGTAGTGGCGTACGCCGTAGGCCCACGTCCAGCCGAGCGTGGCGTGGGTCGAGCTGCGCCAGGTGACCGTCAGGCTCAGCCGCGGTGCGGGCGGGTCCGGGATGTCGAGGGAGTCGTCGGACGAGCGCAGCGGAACCAGTCGGGCCAGCGGGCCCAGCAGGGCGCTCAGCGTGCCGATCTCGGGCTCAGGGACGGTCAGCGGCTCCCGGGCGGTCACCAGCCGATGTGCGTGCGTCGAGAGCGGCCCGGACAGCTCGCCGAGGTGGAGAACTCCGGCATCGAGCACGCCCACCGAGCGGGTCGGCCGACCGATCGGGAGCACCGTGGGGCCGGCGTAGACGCGGTCACCATGGGCCAGGCCGAAGCGGAGGACGGCCTCGCCGTCCTCGCGATGTAGCTCCCCGGCGAGCGAGAGCGGCTCGTCGAAGACCACCACGCCGCGTACGTTCTCGCCGGGGAGCACGGTCACGCCGCCACGGATCGCATCGCGCAGCAGCGAGATCGCGTGCTCACCGAAGTCGGCGAGGCTGAGCGAGGAGCCGCGTGCGTAGAGCAGCCGATCCGGCCGCAGTTGGCGGGCCAGCTCCTGCAGGGGAACCAGCTGACTGCGCGGGAAGTCCTTGCCGGGCTGGGCGTTGGGGATGCTGGACCAGTCTGCGCCGGTCTTCGCCCAGCGGTCGCGGTTGCCCATGCGCATCGGCCGGAGCTCGACGAAGGGCGAGCCCCCCACGGCCGCCCGCGGGCTGTGGACGTCGATCTCGAGCGCCAGCGCGGGCAGGTCGTCCTCGGGCTTGTTGTCCTCGGCGAGCTGGCCCAGCAGCGTACGCAGCTCCGTCTCCCACGTGGGTCCCGGCGCGGTCGCCTTCCTGGGCGCATCGGCGAGGACCATGGCCAAGGCGACCCCGTGCTTGCAGCTGTTGCGCACGGGGCAGCTGCACTGGGTCGTCAGCCTGGCGACGCCGTTCCTGGACTCCAGGTTGAGGGTCACGCGATAGGGGGCTGGGCTGCTGCCTCCGACCTCCGCCGCTGCTCGCAGCGCGCTGCCGCCGATCTCCGTGGTCCGGGTTTCACCGACCCGGCCCTCGGCGGCGTAGGCCTGGCCACGCTCGATGGTCTGCGGGTCGAAGGTCTCGCGGAGTAGGTCGTTCGTGAGAGCTTCGAGCAAGGGCACCCGATCTATTCTTCCAGCATGAGGCCGGTTCTGCGACTTCGCGGACGCTTGTGGTGAGCTGCGCCTCGCTCGCTGCAGTGGCACTGGTCCAGACCGGTCGGCCGCCTCGACGGCGTTTCGCGCACTCGTCGGCGTGAATGGCCATGCGGCCCGCCCTGGACGCTGGGCAACTGGATCCGAACCGATCGGGACGACTTCGCCACGCAAAAGTAAAGCCACCTCGATCCGAGCGGGGGGATCCGGACCGAGGTGGCGATGAATACTTTCGGCCAAGTTGACGCGGAATGCAAGTCGAAGCGCCATGGCGGGAATGTGACGTGTCGTATATCTGCCATGATGTCGGTCGTTCGTTCCCGCAATGGAAAGGCATTCCGGATGCTCGATGCGCTCGGTCTCGACAACCTCGAGGAGACGGTCTACCGCCAGCTGGTCGGCGCGCCGTCGGCCAATCTGGAAGAGCTGGCCGAGGCTGCCGAACTGGACGCCTATGCGGTCTCCGCGGTGCTGGCCGCGCTCGAGGGGAAGGGTCTGGTCGCGCGGGCGTCGGCGGGCCAGGACCGCTATGTCGCCTCTCCGCCGGCGGTGGCGCTCGGGGCGCTGCTCGTCCAGCGTCAGGACGAGCTGCGTCGCGCCCAAGTCGAGATGACCGAGCTCGCCGGTCTATATCGCGGCTCGGTCGCTCGCCGGGACGTGGCGGACGTCGTCGACGTCGTGCACGGCACCGAGGCGATCGCCCAGCGGTTCGCCCAGCTGCAGTACTCGGCGAGGAAGTGCATCCAGGCACTGCAGAAGCCCCAGGCCGCCGTCGTCACCCGTGAGGACGCCGACGAGGCCGAGCGGGCCGCGATCGAACGCGGCGTCCGGCACGACATCGTGCTCGAGCGTTCCGTCTTCGACACACCCGGCATCTACGAGACGATCGACTCCGGGCTCGAGATCGGGATCGAGCTGCGGGTGGTGCCGACGGTGCCGCTGCGCGCCTTCATCGTCGACCGGGAGATCGCGCTGATCCCGCTGATGCAGGGTGAGTCGGCGACGGGCGGACACAGCACGGTCCAGGACGCGCTGCTGCTTCATCCCAGCGGTCTGCTCGACGCGATCATCGCTCTCTTCGACCTGATCTGGGCCTCCGCGCCGAAGCTGGTCGCCACGCCGGAGGGCACGGTCGAGACGGCCGCCGACCGGCTCGAGCCTCTCGACACCAAGGTCCTCTCGCTGCTGCTCGCGGGCCTGACGGATGCCTCGATCGGTGCGCAGCTCGGACTGTCGCTGCGTACGGTCCAGCGCCGGGTCCGCCAGATGATGGATCGGGCGCAGGTCGACACCCGGCTCCAGCTCGGCTACGAGGCGGGGCGCCGCGGCTGGCTGTGAGCAGGCGGTGGGTGACTAGCGCTCGCCGCCCGGCACCCACAGGACGTCACCCTGCTCGCGGTTCGCGTGCCGGGCGAGGATGAAGAGCAGGTCGCTGAGCCGGTTGAGATAGGTGAGGGCGAGCTTGTTCATGATCTCGCCGTGGACCTCGTACGCAGCCCAGGCGGCTCGTTCCGCGCGGCGTACGACGGTGCGGGCGACGTGCAGATGGGCCGCGGCCACGGTGCCGCCGGAGAGGATGAACGAGCGGAGCTTCTCGAGGGGCTCGTTGTACTCGTCGCACCAGGCCTCGAGGCGGTCGACGTACGCCTGCTCGACGCGGAGCGGGGGGTACTCGGGGTCGGCCGCCACCGGGGTCGAGAGGTCGGCGCCGACGTCGAAGAGATCGTTCTGGATGGTCGTCAGCACCTTCACGACGTCCTCGTCGATGCCGCCGTGGGCGAGAGCGACACCGATCGCCGCCCCGGCCTCGTCGGTGGTCGCGTAAGCCTCCAGCCGCAGGTCGGTCTTGGCGGTCAGGCTCATGTCGCCGAGCCGGGTCTCACCGGCGTCGCCGGTGCGGGTGTAGATGCGCGTCAGATTGACCATGCGCTGAGCCTATTCGCAGGGGCCATATCTCGGCGAACAAGGTCAATTGACAGAAAATAGGTACGGAAGTGACGAATGAGGCTGGTGAGGTGCAACCAACGGCTGCGACCAGGCGTCATAGTGGCGAGAGGGAGCGCCGTGTGATGCGTAGGGCTTCTGTGTAGGGCAACCACTTCCCGGGGATGGAGGCAGGCATGGAGATCGTGATCGACGGGCCGACGCTGGTGTTGAGCGGAGATTTCGACGTACGCAGCACCTGGATGGCTCGCAGTGTCATCTACGACCATCTCGACGCGGTGGAGGGTGACGTCGTGCTCGATGTCTCCGGCGTGACCAGTGCTGATGTGACGGCGCTGAAACTGCTCGCCGTCGCGACCAGGCAGGCCCATGCGGACGGCCGTCGCCTCATTCTTCACGGCTGCACCCCGGCGGTGCGGCGGATGCTCCACCTCTCCAGGCTCTACCGCGTCCTAGAGGTGGAGAACTCCCCGCTCATCGCCTAGGCGGGTAAAGGAATGTCGGTGAGTGACATCTTCCACACCGGAGCCGGTTACTGAGCGGTAACCGAAGGGCTAGCATGCCTCTTATGACGGACACCACGCCCTCCGAGCAGCGCCGCCCGGCGAAGGATCGCTCCTGGCTGATGCGCACGTACGCCGGCCACTCGACCGCCGAGGCGTCCAACGAGCTCTATCGCAACAATCTCGCCAAGGGTCAGACGGGCCTCTCGGTCGCCTTCGACCTGCCGACGCAGACCGGTTACGACCCCGACAGCGTTCTCGCTCGCGGCGAGGTCGGCAAGGTGGGTGTGCCGATCATGCACATGGGGGAGATGCGCAAGCTCTTCGACCAGATCCCCCTCACCGAGATGAACACCTCGATGACGATCAACGCGACCGCCATGTGGCTGCTCGCGATGTATCAGGTCGCCGCCGAGGAGCAGAACCCCGGGATGGACCCTGCAGAGGTCGCTGCCAAGCTGGCCGGCACCACTCAGAACGACATCATCAAGGAGTATCTCTCCCGGGGGACGTACGTCTTTCCGCCGGAGCACTCCCTGCGGCTGATCAGCGACATGATCGCCTACACGGTCCACCAGATCCCGAAGTGGAACCCGATCAACATCTGCAGCTACCACCTGCAGGAGGCCGGCGCGACGCCGGTGCAGGAGATCGCCTACGCGATGTGCACCGCCATCTCGGTGCTCGACTCGGTCAAGGCCTCCGGGCAGGTGTCGGAGGAGGACTTCGGCAAGGTCGTCGGCCGGATCTCGTTCTTCGTCAACGCCGGCGTGCGGTTCGTCGAGGAGATGTGCAAGATGCGCGCCTTCGTCGAGCTGTGGGACGAGATCACCCGTGAGCGCTACGGGGTCGAGGACCCGAAGATGCGCCGGTTCCGCTACGGCGTCCAGGTCAACTCGCTCGGTCTGACCGAGGCTCAGCCGGAGAACAACGTCCAGCGCATCGTGCTGGAGATGCTCGCTGTGACCCTGTCCAAGAACGCCCGAGCTCGTGCGGTGCAGCTGCCGGCCTGGAACGAGGCGCTCGGTCTGCCGCGTCCGTGGGACCAGCAGTGGTCCCTGCGCCTGCAGCAGGTGCTGGCCTACGAGTCCGACCTGCTGGAGTACGGCGACCTCTTCGACGGCTCGCCGGTCGTGGAGGCCAAGGTGGCCGAGCTCGTCGCGGGCGCCAAGGAGGAGATCGACCGGGTCCAGGCCATGGGTGGCGCGATCGCCGCGGTCGACACGGGCTACATGAAGTCCGAGCTGGTCTCCTCGCACGCCCGCCGTCGAGGCGCCATCGAGTCCGGCGAGGAGATCATCGTCGGCGTCAACAAGTTCACCACCACCGAGCCGTCTCCGCTGACCGCCGATCTGGACGCCGCGATCATGGTCGCGGACCCGCGCGCCGAGGAGGCCGCCAAGGCCTCTCTCGAGGCGTGGAAGGCAGAGCGTGACGAGACCGCCGTGACCGAGGCGCTGGCCGCGCTGGCCGCTGCCGCGAAGACCGACGCCAACCTGATGGAGGCCACCTTGGCCGCCGCCCGTGCGGGCGCGACCACGGGGGAGTGGGCAGGCACCCTGCGCGAGGTGTTCGGCGAGTTCCGGGCGCCCACCGGTGTCTCCGGTGCGGTCGGTGCCGCGGAGGCCGGCGCCGAGCTCTCGGTCGTACGCGACCGGGTCAAGGCCACCGGCGACGAGCTCGGCGTCAAGCTGCGCATGCTCGTCGGCAAGCCTGGCCTGGACGGTCACTCCAACGGGGCCGAGCAGGTCGCGGTCCGCGCTCGCGATGCCGGTTTCGAGGTCATCTACCAGGGCATCCGGCTCACGCCGGAGCAGATCGTCGCCGCGGCGGTCGCCGAGGACGTACACGTGGTCGGCCTCTCCATCCTCTCCGGGTCGCACATGTCCCTGGTGCCGTCGGTGGTCGAGGGCCTGCGCGATGCGGGTCTCGGTGACGTACCGGTCATCGTCGGCGGCATCGTGCCCGAGTCCGACGCCCGCACCCTGATCGAGTCGGGGGTCGCGGCGGTCTACACGCCCAAGGACTTCAGCCTCACCGAGATCATGGCCGACATCGTCGAGGTCATCCGCAAGGCCAACGACCTCACCTGAGCCGAGGATCGACGCGTCTCTCGAAGATTCTCGGGAGACGTGTCGATCCGACGCGCTCCCGTTCGTGGAATGGGCAGAGGGAGGCGAACAGCGCCTCTCACCACGTAACGGGAGATAGAGATGTCCGCCATCACCACCGCCCAGCAGATCACCACCCCCACCGTCCGCGTCGCCCGCAAGTCTCTCTGGCTCCATGGCCTCGGTGCCACGGTTGCCGCGAGTGCACTCGTCACCGCCCTCGCGGCGGCCTCCTCGGCGGCGGGGGTGAGCTTCGAGACCGCCAGCGGCACGATCCCGCTCGCCGGCTACGCCCAGCTGACCGCCGTCTTCTCGCTCATCGGGGTGGCGATGGCCGCGGTGATGGCCCGGGTCGCCCGCCGTCCGCGGCGTACGTTCGTGGTCACCACGGTCGTGCTCACCGTCGTCTCGCTCGTCCCCGACGTCACCTTCGGCTTCGACGCCGCCAGCGCGATCGTGCTGATGCTCCTGCACGTCGTCGCGGCCGCCATCGTCATCCCGGTGCTGGCTCGCCGCCTCGCCGAGGAGCGGTGAGAACCTCGGCTCGTACGCTCCGACGCCGAGGCGCACGCCGGTCGAACCGGGTGCGCCTCGGCGTCCGCTGGTAGTAAGGCTCGCCTAACACGCTGTTATTCTTCGAGTGTGGGCAAGAAGAGGAAGCCTCCCAAGACGGAGTGCTGCGTGTCGAAGACGCGCTGCAAGCGGTGCCCGATCCGCATGCTCAAGGAAGGCACTCTGCCCGAGGGGATGACGGTCAAGAAGCGACGCCTGGTGACCCTCGACGGCAAGCCTGTCAAGAAGAAGCATCTCGCGGCCTAGGACCGAACTCCTTTGCCGGGAAAAGCCGCCGCCAAGTTGCACCCGAGGTGGTAGGAATTGCCTTGCAGCGTTTTACCTACTCATGCAAGGACGTTACCGATGCCTCTCGCCACCCGCCGCACTGTCCTGTCCGGAGCCGTCACAGGCGCCGCGGCGCTGAGCGCCGCAGGCTACGCCGCTACTCCTGCCCATGGTGTGAACAGCGCGGGCAAGTTCGACACCTTCCGGCTGACCGTGCTCGGCACCACCGACCTGCACGGCAACGTCTTCAACTGGGACTACTACAAGAACGCCGCGTTCTCCAACAGCGCCGGCAACGAGATCGGCGTCGCCAAGGTCAAGACGCTGATCGACGCCGTCCGTGAGGAGCGCCGCGGCGAGCCGATCCTGACGATCGACGCCGGTGACACCATCCAGGGCACGCCGCTGGCCTACTACTACGCACGGATCGACCCGATCACCAAGGGCTCGGTCCACCCGATGGCGCGGGCGATGAACCTGGTCGGCTACGACGCCGCCGCGCTCGGAAACCACGAGTTCAACTACGGCATCGACACGATCCGGAAGTTCGAGGAGCAGGTGAACTTCCCGATGCTCGGCGCCAACGCCGTCGACCCCTCGACCAAGCTGCCGGTGTTCCCGCCCTACATCATCAAGGACTACGACCTCGGCCGCGGCCGGCGCCTGCGGGTCGGCGTGCTCGGACTGACCAACCCGGGCATCGCGATCTGGGACAAGGCCATCGTCGAGGGCAAGATGGAGTTCCCGGGTCTGGTCGAGCAGGCCAAGATCTACGTCCCCGAGCTCAAGAAGGCCGGCTGCGACCTGGTCATCATCAGCGCCCACTCCGGCGCCGACACCTCCAGCTCCTACGGCGACGAGCTGCCCCCGGAGAACGCAGCCACCTTGGTCGCCGAGCAGGTGCCGGACGTCGACGCCATCCTGGTCGGCCACGCCCACCGAGAGATCACCGAGCGCTTCGTCACCAACGCCGAGACCGGCAAGCAGGTGCTGCTCACCGAGCCGCTCTACTGGGGCATGCGCGTGTCCGTGATGGACCTTGTCGTACGCCGCGAGAAGGGTCACGGCCGGCCGCGCTGGGTCCTGCAGTCGGCGACCTCGCAGACGCTCAACTCCAACACCGTCGACGCCGACCCGGACGTCTCCGCCGCGGTGCAGGAGCAGCACGACGTCGTGGTCTCCTATGTCAACTCCGTCGTCGGCACCTCGGCGGTGGAGATGCTGGCGGCCCGGGCGGTCGTCGAGGACGTACCCATCATCGACTTCGTGAGCTTCGTCCAGGCGGACGCGGTCAAGGCCGCGCTGACCGGGGACGACGCAGCTCTGCCGGTGCTCTCGATCGCGGCCCCGTTCAGCCGCGCCGCGGCCTTCCCCGCGGGGGAGGTGACCGTACGCGACGTGGCCGGTCTCTACATCTACGACAACACGCTGATGGCGGTGCGCATCACCGGCGCTCAGCTCAAGGACTATCTCGAGTTCACCGCGCGCTACTTCAAGCGGGTCAGTGGCACCGGCCCGTTCCCGATCGCGGATGTGACCAATGCGCCCACCGACACCGCCCCAAACGGCACGCCCGACTACAACTTCGACACCATCGCGGGGCTGGATGCGGCGCTGACCTACGACATCGACATCTCGATGCCGGTCGGCTCGCGGGTCACCGACCTCGCCTACGACGGCGTCGCGGTCGCCGACGGGCAGGAGTTCGTGCTCGCGGTCAACAACTACCGCCAGTCCGGTGGCGGCGGTTTCCCGCACGTCACCGACGCCACCGTGGTCTACAACCAGCAGGTCGAGATCCGGCAGCTGCTCATCGACTGGGTCACCGCCAACCAGGTCATCGACCCAGCGGCCTTCGCGTCGGTCGACTGGCGCCTGGTCTCCGGCGGCGAGCCGATCACCGTCAACTCCTGAGCGCCGAGTCGGCTCGTTCTGACCGAGATTCCCGTCGAGTCGGCTCGATGAACATCTGCTCCCCGACCCGATCCTGGTCGCCGACAACATCGTGCGTACGTTCGGTGGCCTGACCACCGTCGACGTGGACCACTTCGAGATCCAGCGGGGTGC
>NZ_JBEXSD010000045.1:0-48970 GCF_040613495.1 Nocardioides sp. NPDC006273
GACGTCTTTCCAGATGAGCTGCTTACCAAAGCTCTTGGTCAGCCCTTCGATCTTTACGTCTACACCCATCCGGGCCGGCTCCCTTCCTGTTCGCGGGGGTCTCCCTCAAGTCCCCTACTGCCCGACTAACGGCAGAGTGTGACAGTGGTTACGCATTTCCCGCGACACGCGTCACACTTTTGTAAACCATAACGGCCTGCGAACGGTGACGGTGATCACCACCCGAGACGAAGTGCCCCGCTTGCGCCCGACGATCGGATCGGCGACCGGTCGGGGCTGGCGTGTGTTCAAGATAACGAAACAAACCGCAGGGGGCTACTCCCGAGTAGCCCCCCGCGGCTCGAACGATCGCAGAACTGCGCTGCAGTTTCACCGACATGTGGCGAAAATGTGCCCGAAATGTAGCAAGCCCGGGTCCGGCGGAATCCGCCGAACCCGGGCTGAGCTAGGGCCGAAGCCCTCAGATCACTTGACAGTGACGGTGGCGCCGGCGGCCTCGAGGGCCTCCTTCGCCTTGTCAGCGGTCTCCTTGTTGGCGGCCTCGAGGACAGCCTTGGGGGCGCCCTCGACGAGCTCCTTGGCCTCCTTCAGACCGAGGGAGGTCAGAGCGCGCACCTCCTTGATGACGTTGATCTTCTTGTCACCAGCGGCCTCGAGGATGACGTCGAACTCGTCCTTGGCCTCCTCAGCAGCAGCGGCCGGGGCGCCCGGGGCGCCGGCAGCGGCAACGGCGACCGGAGCAGCGGCGGTGACGCCGAAGGTCTCCTCGAACTCCTTCACGAACTCGGAGAGCTCGATGAGGGTGAGCTCCTTGAACGCGTCGAGCAGCTCTGCGGTGGTGAGCTTAGCCATGATGGCTTCCTTTCTTGGTGGCCCTCTGCGTTTGGTTTGAGTACGCAGCAGGGCCGGGTTACAGGTGGTGGTTAGTTACGACCGGGGCGATTACGCCTCGGCCGGAGCCTCCTCGGCGGCGGCCGGCTCAGCGGCACCACCTGCGAGGATCGAGGGGTCCTCCGCGGCCTTGGCCTCGAGAGCGGCAGCGAGCTGCGCGGTCTTCGTAGGCAGGGCGTTGAAGGCGTAGAGCGCCTGCGACAGCGACGCGGTCATCGCGCCGGCAAGCTTGGCGAGCAGGACCTCGCGCGACTCGAGGTCGGCAAGCTTGCCCACCTCAGCAGCGTCGATGGCCTTGCCGTCCAGGTATCCACCCTTGATGACAAGGTTGGGGTTGGCCTTGGCAAAGTCACGCAGACCCTTGGCCGCCTCGACGACGTCACCCTGGATGAAGGCGATCGCGGTCGGGCCGGTCAGCAGGTCGTCGAAACCCTCGATGCCGCTCTGCTTGGCGGCGATCTTGGTCAGCGTGTTCTTGACCACGCCATAGTTGGCGTTCTCACCGAGCGAGCGGCGAAGAGTCTTCAGCTCGCCGACGGTGAGACCACGGTACTCGGTGAGCAGGGCGCCGCTCGAGGCGCTGAACTTCTCAGCGATCTCCGCGACGGCAGCCTGCCTTTCAGCCCGCGCCATGGGTCTCCTTCTTCCGGGAATCGATCCCCCCGGCGACGGGCCCGCGAATGACAAACGCCCCGAGCGCAGGCTCAGGGCGTGACGTACGATCTCGTCTTGCTCTTCACCTACGCGGGCCGTCCGCATCCTGCGGAACCTTCGATCAGGTGCATGCACACCTGACAACCGGCGGTCTCTGGTTTCGAAACACAATTATGCGTACGCCGCGGGGCGGGGCCAAATCGGCGGGTTGGGTCGCCTGAGCACCGGTACGTTTGCGGCATGAAGAGTCACACCTTCGGCAGGATCGATCGCTCGGCGTCGGTCATCGGTCTCGGCACCTGGCAGCTCGGCGCCGACTGGGGCGAGGTCAGCGAGTCGGACGCCCTGGAGGTCCTCGAGGCCGCGGTGGGCGACGGCGTGACCTTCCTCGACACCGCAGACGTCTACGGCGACGGCCGGAGCGAGCAGGTGATCGGTCGGTTCCTCCGCTCGCACGAGGACGTCTTCGTCGCGACCAAGATGGGGCGTCGGGCGGAGCAGGTTCCCGCGAACTACACGCTGAGCGCCTTCCGCGAGTGGCTGGACCGCTCGCGCACCAACCTCGGGGTCGACATGATCGACCTGGTGCAGCTGCACTGCCCGCCCACGGAGACCATCGATTCCTCGGCCACCTACGACGCGCTGGACACCTTGGTCTCCGAAGGCGTCATCGCGGCGTACGGCGTCAGCGTGGAGACCTGCGACCAGGCCCTCGCGGCGATCGCGAGGCCCAACGTGGCCTCCGTCCAGATCATCCTGAACGCCTTCCGGCTCAAGCCGCTCGACCGTGTTCTTCCAGCAGCCGCGGAGGCCGGCGTCGGGATCATCGCGCGAGTGCCGCTGGCGTCAGGGCTGCTGTCGGGCCGCTACTCCGAGTCCACCACGTTCGCCGACGACGACCACCGCACCTACAACCGTCACGGCGAGGCCTTCGACGTCGGCGAGACCTTCTCCGGCGTCGACTTCGCCACCGGCGTGAAGGCCGCCCAGGAGTTCGCCGCGCTGGTGTCCGAGCACGGCCCCTCGGGCGCCTCCCCGGCTCAGGTCGCTCTCGCCTGGGTCGCCCAGCAGCCCGGCGTCACCACCGTCATCCCCGGCGCCCGCAACCCGGACCAGGCCCATGCCAACTCGGCTGCCGGCTCGCTCCCGCCGCTCTCCGAGGAGCTTCTCGGCGGCGTACGCCGGATCTACGACGCCCACTTCCGCGAGGCCGTCCACTCCCGCTGGTGACCGACCCCAGCCGAGACGTCACTCCGGTCGGCCGAGACGTCGGCTCTGCAGGCCGAGGCGTCACTCGCGTCGGCCGAATGGGCACCGAGTTGCCGATTCGGCCGACCTGGGTGACGTCTCGGCCGACGGGAGTGACGTCTCGGCGGGCGAAAAAATAGTGAGCATCGGTAAGGAATCCGGCAGAGTAAAGGGGTGACGACGGAGACGACGCCCGGGGAGTTCCGGTTCCGAGACATCGCGGTGGTGGCGTACGCCCCCTCGATCGTCAGCGCGATGGGGCACGGCGCGGTGATGCCTGTCCTGGCGCTGCGGGCCACCGACCTGGGCGCGGACGCGTCCATGGCCGCGTTCGTGGTCGCGCTGCTCGGCATCGGTTCGCTGGCCACCTCGCTGCCGGCCGGCTCGCTGGTGGCGAGGATCGGCGAGCGGCGTACGTTGATGGGCGCCGGGGCTCTCGACGCGGTCGCGATGACCGTGGCGTTCCTCAGCAGCTCGGTCGTCGTGCTCGCCATCGCGGTGTTCGTGAGCGGGATGAGCTGGACCGCGTTCCTGATCGCACGGCAGGGCTTCCTCATCGACGCGACCCCGCTCACCCACCGGGCGCGGGCGATGGCGCTGCTGGGCGGTTCCTTCCGGATCGGGGTCTTCGTCGGACCGCTGCTCGGCGCCGGGCTCATCCACGTCTTCGGTCTCCATGCGGTCTTCCTGTTCGCGGCCGCGATGTCGCTGTGCTCGGCGGTGATCGGTGGCTGGATGCCCGAGCTCGGCCGATCCCGATCCCGTGAGCACGGTCATCTGAGCGTACGCAGCGTGCTGTGGGCCTACCGCCGGACCTTCGCGACGCTCGGCGTCGCCGTGGTGATCATCGGGATCTCGCGGTCCGTACGCATCGGCCTGCTCCCCCTGTGGGCCCACCACATCCACCTCGAGGCATCGGTCGTCTCCCTCCTCTTCGCCGGCGCCGCGCTCGTCGACATCGCCCTCACCTTCCCCGGCGGCTGGCTGCTCGACCACAAGGGACGCCAGATCGTGGCGGTCCCGGTGGTGCTCTCCGTCGGCATCGGCTGTCTGCTGCTGCCCCTCACCGACTCGGCGCTCACGTTGGGTGCCGTGATGGCGCTGATCGCGATCGGCAACGGTCTGGGCTCGGGGATCGTGATGACGCTCGGCGCCGATGCCGCGCCGGCCGACGGTCGGGCGCAGTTCCTCGGCGGCTGGCGGCTGTGTGGCGACATCGGCGGCACCGGCGGACCGCTGCTGGTCTCCGGCCTGGCCGCGGTCTTCTCGATCGCCGCCGCGCCGGTCGCGCTCGGGATCTTCTCGCTCCTCGGGGCGGTCTGGGTCGGCCACTGGACCGGCCGTGCCGACCGGTTGCGGCTCACGGGGCGCTGACGACGCTCGCCGCTGGTCGACCGATCGACCTAGATGATTGATGCGCGGTCTGACCGGCCGCTTCACGCTCGGCATCCACGCTCGCGGCGTTGCCGCCCCTCGAAAGACACCCGGTATTCCTTCGAGGCGAGGTCTGAACGAAGTGGCCTTTGCGAGCGCGGCGCCGAGCGCGAATCGACTCGCCCAGCCCTTGCATCAATCATCTAGGGGACGATCGCGCGGGTCAGGGCCTCGTCGAGAGCGGCCGAGTCGCCGGTGACCGTCAGGCCGGCGGAGACCGGAGACAGGCGGCCCCACAGCAGGAGGGCCAGGTCCCGGGCGGACCCGGAGACGTACACCTTCTGCACCGCGTTCGGAGCCCCGATCGCCCAGGTGTGGTCGGTGTCGGTGGCGGTGAGCTCGATGCGGGTCACGATCTTCCGCGCGCGCTTCAACTCGATCTGCCGCGGATACATGACGGTGAGAACTTCGTCGACGGAGTCGACCCAGAGCTCCGGGGTCGCCTCGGGGGCGGAGAAACCGAGCGCCGAGCGGATGTCCCAGAGGTGGACCAGGGTCTCGTGTACCTGACGTCGGAACCAGAACGAGACCGGCCCACGGCCGTCCTCGGTCAGCCCGTTCAGGATCCGGCCGGTCGCCTCCGGCCCCAGCCCGGAGAGCGTCTCGTGCAGCTCGGCGGCCTGCGCCTCGTACGTCGCGACCAGGTCCAACGGGACCGGCAGCGGCTCCGCGGTCTCGTCGCGCGCCATCGCGGCCGCCCAGTGGTGCACCCCGGCCAGGTGGTCGGCGAGGTCACCGACGGACCAGTCGTCGCACGACGGCACCGGCCGGTCCGGGTCGGCCTGCTTCAACGCGGCCGCGAACTCGGACTGCAGGTCGCCGAGGGTCACCAGGAGGTCGTCAGGCGTCAGCACGCGGCCGACCTTACTTGCAGCGCGGCAGCACCGCAGCGAGCCGTTCTTCGAGCCTCACGAGCATTGCCGGATCGGACCAGATCGGCGGACGACCCGGCGGCGGCAGGAACCCGACGAGGTCCATCACGTCGAAGTACGGCTGGGGCGCCCGGCCGGTCCGCGCACCGTAGGCGTCCGCGAACGCATCCGCCGGCCCGCTGCCTTGGCGAACGGCGATGTTCGACGCACAGTGGGCCACGTCCAACCACGCCGGCCCTACCGACGTCTCGACCCAGTCGACGACGCCACTGATCCTGCCACCCGACCAGAGCACATTGCGCAGCGCGAAGTCGCGGTGGATGAAGCACGGGTCGTATGCAGGAGGGGCCGTACGGAGCACCGCGAAGGCGTCGTCCCACAGCCCTCGATCCGCAGCCCAGCCCGGGATGACGAACTTCTCCTCCCATGCCCACGACTGATAGTCCCGCAGAGGGATGGTCGGCTCGATCGCATGGATGTCGGCGAGCAGCTGCGCGAGCAGACCGAGCGAGTCGGTGTCCGTCCTCAGCTGGTCGACCTGCCCGGGAAGCAGCGTCATCAGGTGTGCCGGATGCTCACAGCGTTCCCCATGACGGTCCAGGGCAAGTGACCGCGGCGCGGGCACTCCACTTCCCTCCAGCATCTCCTGGATCTCGGCCTCTCGACCGTTGAGTGCCGCCCCGTGCGTACGCCACGGTTCGTTGGTCGTGAGCCGCAGGATCGACTCGGTTCCAGAGTCGGTCCGAAGCGCGAGCATCTCGCCCGTCGCCCCGCCGGCAAGGGCACGTACGTCCCGGACCGGCGCCCCCAGCACCTCCGCGACCCACTCGAGCGCAGCAGAGCAGTCCACCTCGGTGTCGGTTCGCACGCGGCAACCCTAGAAGGTAGTTCGGGACGTTCCTGCCCATTACTCGCCGGTAGATGGACAAGGACGTCCCGAACTACTTCTGGCGAGCGCGATGTGCGGCCGCCTTCACGCGACTCTGACAGCGGGTGGTGCAGAATCGGCGCCCGGCGTTCTTGGACGTGTCGACGAAGACCCGGTCGCACGGGTCGGCCTCGCAGACGCCGAGCCGGCCGGCCAGGTCGGAGCCGATGGCCAGCGCCAGCCCGGCCGCGATGCCGGCACCCCAGCCGATCACGAGCCCGGACTCGCGTCCGTGGAAGTGGAGCGCCCAACCTCCCCCGCGTGCCCGGTCGAGCTGCGGGACCGAGCCCATCTCCCGCATGAGCGCGTTGACCTGGGTCGCCGCGGCGTCGAGGTCGCCGTTAGCCGCAGCCTCGAACACCACGCGGAGCGATCCGGCCAGCGCGACCATCCCGTCAGCTGCGGCGTCGTCGACCCGCGGCTGGTGGTCGGGACGGGTCAACAGGGCTTGTACGACCCCGGCGCGCTGCCCGAGCGGTGGCGGCTCGACGGCGTGGGTGCCGTCGTGACCGGCCGTCAGCGCGTTGACGAGCTTGCAGGCTTGCTCCGTCACCGCATGCACGTGACTGTCGAAATGTATTTGACCAGTCACGGCCGCTGGATCTACGGTCTCACTCATGACTGCCATTCAACCATTGACCCGTCACGAACGCATGCGATGGCCACGTTCCCTCGTCGCACTGGTCATCGCCCGGGCGGTCAACCGGCTGGGCTCGTTCGCCATGGCTTTCCTGGCGGTCACCCTGGTCGAGGTCCACGGCGCCTCGCTCACGACCGCGGGAGCCGTGGTGGCCGCCTTCGGCCTCGCCACCATTCCCTCTCGGCTCCTCGGTGGCTGGCTGGCCGACGCCGTGGGCCGACGACCGACGATCGTCGTAGGACTGGTCGCCTGTGCTGCGGCTCAGCTGGTCATCGCCGCCTCCCCCGGAGTCATCGGCGCACTGGTCGGCGCGACGCTGCTCGGACTGGCCTATGAGATCTACGAGCCCGCCTCTCAAGCGCTGATCGCAGAGTGCGTCGAGCCGGAGCGGCGGCCGCAGGCGTACGGGCTCTACGGCGCGGCGATGGCGGTGGCCGGCGTCGCCGCAGGTGCGCTGGCGGCGATCCTGGGCGGCGTCGACCTCCGGCTTCTCTTCGTCGCCGACGCCCTCACCTGCCTCTGCGCGGCGGCGCTGGTCCTCGCGCTCGTACGCGACACCAGCAGGCCACGCTCGTCCCGGGACCGGTCCGGCGCGAGCCCCTGGCGTGACCGCAGGCTCCTGACGATGCTCGCCCTCGGCACCGGCTTCGCGACCGCATGGATCCTGAGCACGGTCGCCCTGCCCCTCACCGTCTCCGCTCGCGGCCACGACGCCGCCGCCACCGGCTGGCTGCTCCTGGTCGCCGCGCTGGCCACGATCGCCGGCCAACGCCTGCTCCGCGGCGCCGCCGGGCGGCCGTTCCCGCTGATGCGCGCGGGACTGGCCCTGATGGCGGTCGGCTTCGCCGTCATCGCGTACGCAGCGCCGTTGCCGTTGCTGGGGCTCGGCTGCGCGATCGTCGCCCTCGGCGAGGTGCTCCTGCTCGGCCCGCCGATCGCCCTCGTGGCAGGCCTGGCGAGCGACGCCTCGCGAGCCGGCTACCTGGCGGCGTACGGAACCTGCTGGGGCATCGCACAGACGATCGGACCGATGCTCGCGACCGGGCTGATGTCCCTCGGGACACCGATCGTCTGGCTCGCGGGCGTGGGTCTCTGCCTCGTTCTCGCAGCGGTCACCGCCGCTGTCGCCCGCATCTGTTCACCGAGGTGACTCGGTCAGCGCCCACTTCCTTCGCGGAACTCCACGAGGGAAGCGCGACCCGACCGAGTTACCCTTCGACAGGCTCAGGACATCGCCTCGGTGAACATCCAGCCTCAGAGCACGCGCGCCAGGAACTCCTGGGTGCGCTCGTGCTGGGGGTTGCCGAGGACGTCGGCGGGGAGGCCTTCCTCGACGATCACGCCACCGTCCATGAAGACGACCTTGTCGGCCACCTCGCGGGCGAAGCTCATCTCGTGGGTGACGACCATCATGGTCATGCCCTCGGCGGCCAGGTCCTTCATGACGGCCAGGACATCACCGACCAGCTCGGGGTCGAGCGCGGAGGTGGGCTCGTCGAAGAGCATCATGTCGGGGTTCATCGACAGCGCCCGCGCGATGGCGACGCGCTGCTGCTGTCCGCCGGAGAGGTGAGCGGGATAGGCATCGGCCTTGTCCGAGAGCCCGACCTTCTCCAGGTTGGCCCGGGCGATCTCGACCGCCTCGGCCCTCCCCCGCTTGAGCACCTTCTCCTGCGCGACCGTCAGGTTGCGCAGCGCGGTCATGTGCGGGAAGAGGTTGAACTGCTGGAAGACCATCCCGATCCGGGCGCGCAGCGCGTCCACGTCGGCGTCCGGGTCGGTGATCTCCTCGCCGTCGACCAGGATCGTGCCACTGGTCGGCTCCTCGAGGAGGTTCACGCAGCGCAGCAGCGTCGACTTCCCGGAGCCCGAGGGCCCGATCACGCAGACGACCTCTCCGCGCGCGATGTGGAAGTCGATGCCCTTGAGCACCTCGTTGTCACCGAAGTACTTGTGCAGGTTCTGTACGTCGATCACCGCCGCGCCGCGCTCGGCAGCCGGTGTCGTCTCGGTCTGGGTCATCAGCGGGCCTTCCCGGACTTGGCTTCCATGCGGCGTACGACGATCGAGAGCGGCACCGTGATCAGCAGGTAGCACAGCGCGATCGTGACCATCGGGGTCAGGTTGGCGAAGGCGTTCATGTTCTCGCGGCCGAACGCGGTCAGCTCGTACTCGTCCAGGGACAGACCGAGGATGTAGACCAGCGAGGAGTCCTTGGTGAGCAGGATCAGCTCGTTGGTCAACGGCGGCAGGATGATGCGGAACGCCTGCGGGATCACGATCGTGACCATCGCGCGCGTGTGGGTCATGCCCAGGGTGCGGGCCGCTTCGTACTGCCCCTTCGGCACCGCCTGGATGCCCGCGCGGATCGTCTCGGCCATGTAGGCGCCGCCGACCAGACCGAGCGCCAGCGTCACCGTGGGGATGTTGCCGAGGTTCACACCGAAGGCGATCGGCAAGCCGAGGCCGAGCACCAGGAAGACGACCAACGCCGGCAGCCCACGAAAGAGCTCGATGATGCCGGTGGAGATCCACCGGTACGGACCCACGCTCGAGAGCCGCATCAGCGCCAAGACCAGTCCCAGCGCCAGACCGAAGGCGAAGCCGCAGGCGGTGTAGATGATCGTGTTCTTGAGCGCGATCAGGATGACATCGGGAAACAGCTGCGAGGCGATGTCGACGTCGAGGAACGCCCGCCTGATCTCACCCCAGTCGGCGATCAGGGCAAGGACGACGACCAGCAGCACCAAGATGGCGTACTGGATGTAACGGACGAGCGCCGCGCGTTTGCGCGGCGACATCCGCTTCTTGGGAACCACTGCCGCGTCAGTCACTGCGCGGCAGCCTCCCCGAACCACTTCTTGTAGACCTCGTCATAGGCGGCCTTGTCGTTGATGCCCTTGTTGAGCGCCTCGAGCAGCTCGTCGTTGCCGCCCTTCTTGACGGTGAAGCCGTACGCCTCACCGGTCTGGAACTCGCTGGTGATCTCCATCTCCGGGTTGGACTTGACGAAGTCGTAGAGGAGACCGTTGTCGTTGACGCCGGCGTCGGCCTTGCCGGACTTGACCGCCTGCATCATCAGCGCCGAGTCCTCGAGGGTGATGATCTTGGTGTCCTCGGGGGCGTTCTCCTTGACGTAGTCGGCCCCGGTGGTGGCCTCCTGGACCGCGACGGTCTTGCCGGCGAGGTCGTCGAGCGAGGCGAAGCCGGCGCCCTTCTTGGTCATCAGCGCCTGGG
This sequence comes from Nocardioides sp. NPDC006273, assembly GCF_040613495.1. Lineage (NCBI taxonomy): Bacteria > Bacillati > Actinomycetota > Actinomycetes > Propionibacteriales > Nocardioidaceae > Nocardioides > Nocardioides sp. NPDC006273. The sequence goes on from NZ_JBEXSD010000045.1 coordinate 9,905, forward strand.
TGGCCTCGAAGTAGGGCTCGGTGAAGTCCATGACGTTCTCGCGCTCTTCGGTGATCGTCATCGCGCCCGCGGCGACGTCACACTTGCCGGAGTTGAGCGCCTCACCGGAGACGATGGTCTCCCAGCCGATGTTGACGACCTCGGTCTCGAGCTTCTCGGCATCGGCCGCGATCTTGAGCACGTCGATGTCGAAGCCGACGACCTCGCCGCCCTCGTTGAACTCGAATGGCTTGTAGGGCAGGTGGGTGCAGATGGTCAGGGTGTCGGCCTTGACCAGCTTGGCACCCGACGGCGACGTGCCCCCCTCGTCGCCACCACCGCAGGCGGCGAGCGCCAGGGCGAGGGCGGGAACGGTCAGGGCAGCAGCGAGCTTCCGCAGATTCATGCGGCGCACTCTACGTGTCTTTGGCCACCTTTAGCCCGGGACCCTCGTGTAGAGGAGCCATCGTGGCCAGATTGTGAGTCAGCCGATAACACTCGCCCAGAAGGCGCAGTGGCTCGCCGCGGCGGTGTCGACCGGGCGGATCCCCGCCTTCCCCGGCGCCAGCTGAAGCACGTCGGCAGAGTCTCGGAAGGCCGGCCAGCGCGGAGCGTGCGGCGCGACCGGACGCCCGTGATGAGCGAACGAGGTCCAGTAGGCGACCATCGTGTCCGACAGCTCCTGCTGCGGCCCGTCGAGCTCACCCAGCAGGCCCGGGAACAGATAGGTCAGCTCCGTGGCGTGCTCGGCACCCTCGTCGTAACCAGGCATGTCGATCAGCGGCGGCGCGCCCCGGTCGGCGAACTGGTAGGCGAAGACCGGCACCCCGGCTGCCTTCAGCTTCGCGAACGCATCCTGGTGCGCACAGGTGGACAGCCCACCGGCCGAGTCGGTGCGGATGGCCGCCAGCGCGTGCCGCGGCTCGTCGAAGGCGCTGGCCGGGTAGAGCTCGAGGACGGCATCAGCGGCGGGGCCGTAGGTGCTGCGTACGATCTGCTCGTACTGGTCGACCGTGATCGGCTGCGGATACTCGAGTCCGACATAGAGCCGCATCTCGTCCAAGGTCGAGCCGTGCATCACCGGCATCCGGTTGAAGTGGCCGGAGTCGATGGCATCGGGATAGGTCCGCGGCAGCACCCGCGGGTCGCCGACGACCGGGCCGGCGTTGAGCCCCGCAGCGCCGAAGGCCTCGACCAGGTCCTTGGCCGGGGTCGCACGCAGACAGTCCGCGACGTCGGCCGCGTCGCCGCAGCCCACCGCGGCGGCGAGCCGACGGCCCTCGGCCTCGGCACCCGCGTCGCTCCGGGCACCGGCCGCGCAGCTCCCGCTCTGCGGGATCGCCTTGTGGAACAATCCGGCAGCGGCAGGCGAGGCGATCTGGGCGCAGGTGTCGATCGACCCGGCCGACTCCCCGAAGACCGTGACGTTGCGCCGGTTGCCGCCGAAGGCGGCGATGTTGCGCTGCACCCAGCGCAGCGCGGCCTGCTGGTCGAGCAGCCCGTAGTTGCCGGACTCGTACGCCCCGTCCAACCCGGCATGCGCGAGCCAGCCGATCGCGCCGAGACGGTAGTTGACGCTCACGACGACCACGTCACCGTCGACGGCTAGCTTGCTCCCGTCGTAGCCGGTGCTCGAGCCGGTGGTGTTCCCTCCGCCGTGGAACCACACCATCACCGGCAGCTTCCGCTTACCCGGCTTGTTCGGGGCGAACACGTTGAGGAACAGGCAGTCCTCCTCGAAGGTGGACTCGCCTCCGTACGCCGGAGCCAGCTGCGCGCACTGGCTGCCCGCTTCGGTGGCGTCCCGCAGCCCGGTCCACGAAGCGGCCGGCGCCGGGGCGCGCCAGCGGAGCCGGCCGACCGGCGGGGCGACGTACGGGATTCCCCGGAACGTCCGGAAGCCGTCGTGGGCGACGCCGCGGACCGCTCCCTTGTCGGTCACGACGACTGGGTCATGGGCCGCGGGTGGCGCTGCCGCCGCAGCAGACAGGCCTGTCGCAGTGAGGGCTGCGGCGGCGAGGATCGGGACGAGAACGCGAAGTCTGAGCACCGAGGTTCCTTTCGTCGACCTTCCGACCCTAGGGTCCCGACGTGGTCCTCGGGCAGTGACGGAGGAACAGAAAGAAGACGTACGCAGCGCACAAATGCATCGAGCGCCGCCGCCCGGTCTGGGCGACAGCGCTCGATGTGTGGTCGGAGAGACTCAGCTCTCGTCCTCACCCGCGACGTTCTTGATGCGGTTGGGGTCGACCTGGACACCGGGGCCCATGGTGGTCGAGACGGTGACCTTCTTCAGGTAGCGGCCCTTGGAGGAGGACGGCTTCAGACGAAGCACCTCCTCGAGAGCAGCGGCGTAGTTCTCAGCGAGCTGGGCCTCGGAGAAGGAGGCCTTGCCGATGATGAAGTGAAGGTTGGCGTGGCGGTCGACCCGGAAGTCGATCTTGCCGCCCTTGATGTCGGACACGGCCTTGCCGGGGTCCGGGGTGACCGTGCCGGTCTTCGGGTTCGGCATGAGGCCACGGGGGCCGAGCACGCGGCCGAGGCGACCGACCTTGCCCATCATGTCCGGGGTCGCGACGACGGCGTCGAAGTCGAGCCAGCCACCGGAGACCTTCTCGATCAGCTCGTCGCCACCGACGACGTCGGCGCCGGCCTCGCGGGCCGACTCGGCCTTGTCCGGAGCAGCGGCGAAGACGATGACGCGCATCGTCTTACCGGTGCCGTGGGGCAGGCTGACGGTGCCGCGCACCATCTGGTCGGCCTTACGGGGGTCGACACCGAGACGCATGACGACGTCAACGGTCTCGTCGAACTTCTTCTTGCTGGAGCCCTTGGCGATCTTGATCGCGGCCAGCGGGGCGTAGAGCTCGTTCTTGTCGAACGTCTCTTCCGCCGCGCGGTAGGTCTTGCTGCGCTGCATGGTGATTCCTTAAGTGGTTAAGAGGAGATGTGGTTAGCGAGCCAGCGCGGCTCTCCCACGTTTCAGTCGGTGGTGACGCCCATGGAGCGGGCGGTGCCCTCGACGATCTTCATCGCGGCGTCGATGTTCTCCGCGTTGAGGTCGGGAAGCTTGGTGGTCGCGATCTCGCGCACCTGGTCCTTGGTCAGCTTGCCGACCTTGTCCTTGTGCGGGACGGACGAGCCCTTCTTCAGGCCGGCGGCCTTCTTGATCAGCTCAGCGGCCGGCGGGGTCTTCGTGATGAAGGTGAACGAGCGGTCCTCGTAGATGGTGATCTCGACGGGGATCACGTTGCCGCGCATGGCTTCGGTCTGGGCGTTGTACGCCTTGCAGAACTCCATGATGTTGACGCCGTGCGGACCGAGCGCGGTACCGACGGGCGGGGCCGGGGTCGCGGCACCGGCCTGCAGCTGCACCTTGACGAGCGCTGCGATCTTCTTCTTCGGAGGCATTCTTGAGATCTCTTCCTTCTCGTGGTCATGACGAAGCCGCTTGTACGTTTCGGCCTCTGCCACCTGCTGTGTTGCTCTCGCAACTGGTCAATTGTCCGTGATCCGGTCGGGTTCGCGAAATCAGCGCAGGGCGGCCCACTGAGCGGGACCCCCTGAGTGACGCCCACCACTCCCGTTGGCATACTCCCCCAGGGATTTACAAAGGGAGCTCAATTGTTCAATCGCCGTCTGTCCATGTTCGCAGCACTCGTCCCGCTGGCCGCGCTCTCGGCCGCCTGGACCGCTGCCGCCACCGGGACCGGGTTCGATCCCGACGAGCCCGTGAAGCTGCCCGGCGGGGAGATCATGGCGACCTCGATGATCGAGCAACCCGCGAGCGTGACGGAGCCCGCGCCTGATCAGGGGGCTCGCAAGGGCGCCCGGACCGGCGCCGTCGCCGTCGCGATGGCGAACGGGAGCGGCATCCCGATGCCAGCGCTGGCCGCCTACCAGCGCGCGTCCGCCGTCGTCACCACCGCCGATCGCGCCTGCGCCCTCGACTGGTCGCTGCTCGCCGGGGTCGGGATGGTCGAGTCCGACCACGGGCGCCTGAAGAGCAGCCGCCTCGACGACTCGGGCAAGGCGACGCCAGCCATCTACGGTCCGGCGCTGAAGACTCCCGCCGGCGATCCGGCCCCCGACACCGATGCCGGCGCCGTCGACAAGCTCACCAGCGGAGACCGGGCCGTCGGGCCGATGCAGTTCATCCCCTCCACGTGGCCGCTGGTGGCCGTCGACGGAGACGGCGACGGCGTACGCGACCCGCAGGACATCGACGACGCCGCCCTCGCAGCTGCGGTCTACCTCTGCTCGGGCGAGGAGGACGTCTCCACCGATGTGGGGAAGCGAGCCGCGCTCACCCGTTACAACCGCAGCGAGGCGTACGTCGCAACGGTCCTGAAGATCGCCAAGGGCTACTCCGACAGCCCCTACGGCAGCGACGACATCGACCTGGCCGCCGCCGCCCCCGCGCACGCCGAGCCGAGCCCCACCGCGCGCGGACCGAAGGCGAAGAAGAGCGCGGACGGGAAGCCGGGCAAGAAGCGCCCGGACGACGCCAAGCCGAAGCCGAAGCCGAGCCCGACGGCCGGTGCCGACCCGGACAAGAAGCCGAGCTCGAGCCCCTCGACCACACCCACCCCCAGCCCAACCCCGACCGACGACGGCAGCTGGGCCTCGATCTCCGAGCGACGTGGGATCTGCGCCGCCGAGCTGGCAGCCCGCTTCCCCGACCTCGCGCCGGGCTGGGACACCAACCGCGCGATCGATGCCTGCGGTGTCCGACTGCTCGGCAGGACCGTCACCGAGACCAAGGCCGACGCCCCCGGAGTCGTCACCGACATCACCGGGTACGTCGAGTGGCTGATCGACACGCTCCCGTAGGCGGCGCTGTTGAGCGCCCTGCACCATAGGGGAGGCGCAGGGCGCTCAGCCGGGCTCAGTAGGTGGTGTCGCCGTTGCAGATCATGCGGATGTCCGACTCCGACTTGACCGAGGAGTAGAGGCGTACGTCGTCGACGGCACCGTGCCACTTCTGCGACTCTTCTCCCCCGACCCAGCCGGACCCGACCCGCACAGGCCCAACAGACGACGGCCCGGTCGACTCGACGGCGGCCGAGGTCGCCACCGGTACGCCGCTGTCGGCCGGGAACGCGTCCGGCGGAGTTCCGATCGCGCAGGTGTAGAGGGTCATCTTCTTCGCCGATGCGTCCCAGACCCCTGAAAGGTGGACCCACTCTCCTGCGGCGACCGGACGGGCGGAGGCCACCGCCGTGCGAGCGGTGGAGTCGTCCGACTGCATCCAGAACCCGAAACAGGTCGCCATTCCCTCGGGGCAGTCGCCTGAGGCGAGTCGGCCCAGCTGAGCGGCCCCGTTGACCTCTCCGCCCTGCGAGACGGCTGCCCTGGTCACCGAGGACGTGTCGTCGGCTCGCACGAAAGCGGACATCGTGAACGACGCCGAAGCGTCCAGCACGGCGCCCTGGGTGGTCGCACCGCTGTCATCGCCGTCGAACCCCAACGCCATGTCAGCCGGGAAGTCCTCCGGGAAGAACGCCCGGAACGTCCCGTCCGTCCGTTCGACACCGTCCGGAACGACCAACGGGTGCGCGCCTCCAGGAGCCGAGTCGAGCTCCGGGCTCGCGCCCGTGTCCATCCGCCAGTAGGCCCCAGTGGACACGGACTCGACACCGAATCGGTAGAGACGCGAGTCCGAGACGTTCCCGGCCCGGTCGATCGCCTCGACACTCAATCGGTGCGAGCCCGCGGTCGACGGGGTGAACGTCGCGGTTGCCGACGCACCGATGGCGGAAGGCTTCACGACCGCGGGGGTCGCCCCGTCGAACGAGTAACGAAATGCCTCCGTGTCGCTCGAGCCGTCGAAGACGAACGTGCCAGCAGTCCCGACTCCACCGGAGATCTGGTCCTCGGGATAGGTCGCGGACGTGACCACCGGGGCATCCGGCCGAACCGTGTCGACGGTGAACTCGCACGGTGCTGCCCACGGGCCCGGCCGGTTGTTCGTGTCCCGGCCTCTGGCTCGCCAGGTGTAGGTCATCCCGTCGGTCAGCGTGCCCTCGAGCACCGTCGCGGTGTGCGTGGAGCCCGAGGCGGCGGCGGTGTCATAGCCACTGTTCCACACCGCCGACCCACCGGAGAGCACCTCGAACCTCGCCGAGACATTGTGATCATCCGGGTCCGCGAACCTCGCCGACAGCACCGGGGTGGTGTCTCTCAGATAGGACCCTCCCGGGCACGTCGTCTCCGGACTCGTCGACATCTCCGTCGGCACGGAGGGGGCGGCGTTGAATGCCGCCGCCGACGCGGGATGGACACTCACAATCAGACCACACAACGCAGCACTCACGACAGCGAGAACGGACAGGCGCATCACACCACTCCAACCATGATCAGAACGACTCAGTACGACGCGGAAACGACCCCGCGTCAGCGGCCCAGTCCGCCGACGACCGCGCGGCCCTGGAGCGCCACGTCATCCTTCCCGAGGTCTGTTGATGATCGGCATGCCGGCGGCATCTGATTTGCATGCTGTTGGATTGCGGTTTCATGTCAGAGGGGCCCCTATTGATCCGCCCGGCTCCGCACAACGGGCAACATTCGACCATGCTCCTCGCAGTACCGGCCGCCCCCACCCGCTACCAGAACAAGCACATCGTCATCGACGCCCTCGACGGGCCGCTCATCTTGGATCTCGACGGAATCCGTCTGTACCGCGGCGACGAAGAGGTGGCCGTGACGATCACCGAGTTCCTCATCCTCCGCACCCTTGCCGAACGAGCCGGAACGGCCGTGGAACAGAGGCTTCTCCTTCGCGGGGCATCCCGGTTGAAGCACCCGCTCCACCGACGCAACCTCCCCCCGCACATCCGGCGACTCAGGACGAAGATCGAGGTCGATCCCAGTCAGCCGGTGCTCCTCAAGACTGTCCGCGGCTACGGGTATCGGCTCGACGTGCGGTGAAGGCCAGGCCTTTGCTCTCCGGATAGGCTCGCAGCAAGGCCACAGTCGTCCAGGTCATTCTCGACACTGGCATGGTGGCAGACCCGAGGCGGCGGCGCATGGCCACACCCGGCGCGGTTCGGTCGGCCTCGGAGAACGAGGCGTGGTGGAAGTCCGCGGTGGTCTATCAGATCTACCCGCGGAGCTTCGCCGACTCCGACAACGATGGCATCGGCGATCTCCCGGGCATCGTGGACCGGCTGGACTACCTCCAGGAGCTGGGGATCGATGTGATCTGGCTGTCGCCGGTCTATCGCTCGCCCCAGCAGGACAACGGCTACGACGTCAGCGACTACCAGGACGTCGACCCCCTCTTCGGCACGCTGGAGGACCTCGACCGGCTGATCGCCGCGGTGCACGTACGGGGCATGAGGCTGATCATGGACCTCGTCGTCAACCACACCTCGGATCAGCACCCCTGGTTCCTCGCCTCGCGCGCCTCACGCGAGGCACCCACCTCCGACTGGTACTTCTGGCGAGACGCCCGGCCGGGGACCGTGCCGGGCGAGCCGGGCTCGGAGCCGAACAACTGGGGTGCTTCCTTCGGCGGCTCAGCCTGGATGTGGGTGCCGGAGCGCGGCCAGTACTACCTGCACCTGTTCGACCCGTCCCAGCCGGATCTGAACTGGGACAACCCGGACACCCGCGAGGCGATCTTCACCATGATGAACTGGTGGCTCGACCGCGGGATCGACGGCTTCCGGATGGACGTCATCAACTTCATCTCGAAAGATCCCGAGATGCCCGACGCGCCGCTCAACCGCGACGGCTACGGCGACGGGATGGCGTACTTCAGCTATGGCCCCCAGATCCACGCCTACCTGGCCGAGATGAAGCGCCGGGTCTTCGACCCCCGGCCGGACACCTACCTCACCGTTGGCGAGATGCCTGGCGTGACTCCGGAACAGGCCCGGGAGTTCACCCACCGAGAGCACGGCCAGCTGGCCATGGTCTTCCAGTACGAGCACGTCTTCCTCGACGCCGACGGCGACAAGTGGACCCAGCGCCGGATGAACATCAACGACCTGCGGGACACGCTCGCGAAGTGGCAGACCGCCCTCGGCGACTCCGGATGGAACAGCCTCTACTGGAACAACCACGACCAGCCCAGGGTCGTGTCCCGCTACGGCAACGACACGACGTACTGGCGCGAGTCGGCCACCGCCCTGGCGACCGTGCTGCACCTGCACCGGGGCACGCCGTACGTCTACCAGGGCGAGGAGATCGGGATGACCAACGCCCCGTTCGCCGCACTGGACGACTTCCGCGACATCGAGTCCCTCGACTACTACGCGAAAGCCGTCTGTACGCACCATGAGGACCCGGCCGACGTGCTGGACATCCTGCGGCGCCGGAGCCGGGACAACTCGCGCACGCCGATGCAGTGGAGCGCCGTGCCTGGCGCCGGCTTCACCACCGGCAGTCCCTGGATCGGGGTCAATCCCAACCACAACTGGTTGAACGTCGCCGCCCAGCGCGGGACGCCAGGCTCGATCTTCGAGTACTACCGGGCGCTGATCGCCCTACGGCACCGGCTGCCGGTCGTCGTGGACGGCAACTTCGTCGCCGTCCACACGGGTCGTGACCAGATCTATGCGTTCCGGCGCCACCTGGGCGACACGACTCTCACCGTCCATGCGAACCTGTCCGACCTGCCCGTCTCCTTCGACCGCGACGACCTGACGGCTCGCGACCTGGTGCTGACCAACTACACCCTGAGCCGGAGCGGTCCCGGCCGGCTGGAGCCCTGGGAAGTTCGCGTCCACGTGCGGTGAGGGCCCACCGGCTACGCTGGAGTCAAGACTGCAGGACACCTGTCGCCCGCCGCGGACACCGCGGGAGGCACACGGCAGCGGTGTCGGCAGCAATCCGCAGACAGTTGGCAGATGCCTTCGTACCGCGACGATCGTCAGAAGACACTCGGAAACATCTACTTCGTGTGGAACCCGCACCAGCCACTGCCGGCCGGCACGGGTGGCACCGAGAACTACACGATCGGGCACGTCCGCGAGCTCAACCGCCGCGGTATCAAGGCCCATGTCGTCACCATCGGGGTCGGCCTGACCGACGGCCGCGACGAGTTCACCGACATCCCCTTCGTCTCGATGGCGTCCGTCGCTGACGTCGGCGACCTGGACGGGGTGGTGATCTTCGTGGCCGAGTTCCCCGTCGTGGCCACCAGGCGACCGGCGTACCAGATGCTGCACGTGCCGCCGCCGGACGGCGACGTCGACCGAGTGCGCATCGCCGCCACCATGCAGGACCGGTCGCTGATCGCGACCAGCCGGTTCGCCGCCGGCCTGTGGGCCGAGTTCCTCGACGTCGACGTGGACACGATCAGCATCGTCTACCCCTACGCCGAGCTCTGCTTCAGCACCGAGGTCCGACCGCCCGCCGGCGACGCCGAGATCCGCATCCTCTACGCGGGCCGGCTGAGCCCGGAGAAGGGGATCTACACATTGCTGGCGATGCTCGACCTGGTCCCCGCCGGCCGGGACCGGTCCTTCACCTGCACGGCCACGACCGCAGGCGCCGACAAGCCGCAAGGCCGCAACATCCAGCGCGTCCTCGAAGCCCATCCCAGGGTCCGGGTCGTCCCCCGTAGGACGACTCCGCGGTCGATGGCCACGCTGATGGCCCGGCACGACATCATCGTGATGCCCTCCAACAGCCAGTACTGGCACGAGACCTTCGGGATCGTCTCGATCGAGGCCCAGCACTCCGGCTGTCGCGTCGTCGCCTCCGACGACGGCGGGCTCCCCGAGACGGACTGCGGCTCGATCACCCTCGTCGCGCCGGACAACCCGGCCGCACTGGCGCGAGGCATCCGCGACGCCACCGCTCTCGGCGCGGTCGACGACCTCGTCAGGATCAACGCCGCTGCTCGGTTCACCGTCGACAACTCCGTCGACGGGCTCATCGACGTACTCCTGATGCCTTCCTCGATCACACCTGCTGCCGTCGTACGGGACTTGGAGACTCTCGTTCGGTTGCCCGCGGCCGACGATCCGCGGGAGCGCTCGACGTTGCCGACGCCGGCGTAGAGCTCAGGTCAGGGACAACGCATCAGGCCCCTTGCTCGCGGATGCGGGCAAGGGGCCTGATTGCTAAGGGAAAGTGGGTCTCGACCCGCTTCGCGGGTTCGCTTCGCTCACCCGCTGCGCTCGCTCGACCTCTTCGCGTTATGACCTGCGACTTCGTCGCAGGTCATAGGCTCAGACCTTCTCGATCTGGTTGAACGAGAGCTCGACCGGGGTCTCGCGGCCGAAGATCTCGACGAGCGCCTTGACGCGCTGGGACTCGGCGTTGAGCTCGGTGATGGTCGCGTGCAGCGTGGCGAAGGGACCGTCGACGACGGTGACCGAGTCGCCCTCGGCGAAGTCGACGACCTCGACGGGCTTCTTGGCGGTGGTCGCGGAGCCGCCGGTGGAGGACGCGGCCTCACCAGCTGCGGCAGCCTCGGCCTCGGCCTGGGCGACGACGGCCGGAGCGAGCATGTTCTCGACCTCGGTCATCGACAGCGGCACCGGCTGGTGGCTGTGGCCGACGAAGCCGGTGACCGACGGGGTGTGGCGTACGGCGGACCAGGACTCGTCGGTGAGGTCCATCCGGACCAGGACGTAACCCGGGAGAACGGTGCGCTTGACCATCTTGCGCTGGCCGTTCTTGATCTCCGGGACCTCCTCGGTGGGGACCACGATCTCGTGGATGTAGTCCTCCATGTTGAGGGAGACGATGCGGTTCTCCAGGTTGGACTTCACCCGGTTCTCCATGCCGGAGTAGGTGTGGATCACGAACCAGTCACCCGGCTTCGCCCACAGCTCCCGGCGGAACACCTCGAGCGGGTCGTCGTCAGCAGCCTCAGGGGTCTCGCCGTCGACGATCTCGTCGAAGGAAGCCTCGCCCTCGCCCTCGCCGGCGTCGTCGGACTCGCCCGACTCGTCAGCCTCTTCGAACTCAGCCTCTGCAGGCACGTCGGAGGCGGCCTCGGCCGTCTCGAGGACCTCGGTCTCCTCGGTGTAGTCCTGCTCAGACACGTCCTGCTCCAAACCGTTGATTGTGTGTATCGGGTGTGCTCCGCGGGCCGGGGCCCACGCGATCACGCGTCGCGGCCGCCGAACACCCAGAACATCAACTTGCCGAACCCGAGGTCAAGGCCCGCGACGATCGCCATCATGACCAGGACGAAGACCAGAACCACGATGAAGTACGTCGTGAGCTGCTGCTGCGTCGGCCAGACGACCTTGCGGAGCTCGGCCACGACCTGACGGTAGAACGTCGGGAGACTGGTGCGCTTCTCCGTCTTCTTGTCGTTCGGAGTCGGGACTGCCTTGCTGTCCGTCACGCCGCCACCTTCTCTCGAAAACGTTTCCATCGCTGGTCCGGCTTTGCAGGGCACGAGGGACTTGAACCCCCAACCTTCGGTTTTGGAGACCGATGCTCTGCCAGTTGAGCTAGTGCCCTACGGAGGTCTGCATCAGCGGCGCGGTTGAGGGCGCAACTAACCATGTGGGAAGACCACCAACGGTGAGTCTACGCACGCGGCTCAGCACGTTCCAAACCGGGACCCCTTGACCCATAGGATTGCTGGCATGACCTCAGATCCCCGCCCCCTCGCCGAGCTCTCGCGCGAGGAACTCGAAGCGTTCGCAACGGAGCAGCGCACGGCGTACGACAGCCTGGTGGCCAAGGGCCTGAAGCTGGACCTGACCCGGGGCAAGCCCTCGGCCGACCAGCTCGACCTCTCCGACGGCCTGCTCCAGCTCCCGAAGTCGACGACGGCCCCGGACGGCACGGACACGCGCAACTACGGCGGCCTGGCCGGCGGCATCGAGATCCGCGAGATCTACGCCGAGCTGCTCGGCCTGGAGACCGGCCAGCTCATCGCCGGCGGCAACTCGAGCCTCACCATGATGCGCGACACGCTGATGTACCTGTGGCTCCACGGCGGCGTCGACAGCGAGCGTCCGTGGGGTCGCGAGGAGACCGTGAAGTTCGTCTGCCCGGTGCCGGGCTACGACCGCCACTTCACGCTGCTGGAATGGTTCGGGATCGAGATGGTGACCGTGCCGATGGGCGCCGACGGCCCCGACGCCGAGGCCATCGCCGCTCTGGTCAAGGACGACCCCGCGATCAAGGGCATGTGGCTGGTCCCGACCTACGCCAACCCGACCGGCGACACCACGGCGCAGGAGATCGCCGAGCGGCTCGCCTCGATGCCGACCGCGGCTCCCGACTTCAAGATCTTCTGGGACAACGCCTACGCGCTGCACCACCTGACCCCGGCCGAGACCAAGACCGCCGACATCGTGTCGCTGGCCAACGCCGCCGGCAACCCGCACCGTCCGCTGGTCTTCGCCTCGACCTCCAAGGTCACCTACGCCGGCGCGGGCGTCGGATTCTTCGGCGGGTCGAAGGAGAACGTCGCCTGGTGGCTCGGCCACCTGAGCCACGGCGCGATCGGCCCGGACAAGGTCAACCACCTGCGGCACGCGGAGTTCTTCGGCTCGGCAGCCGGTGTCCGCGAGCACATGGCCAAGCACCGCGAGCTGCTCGCGCCGCGGTTCGCGGCCGTCGAGGACGCGCTCACCGACGAGCTCGGCGCGCTCGGCGTCGCGACCTGGACCAAGCCCGCCGGTGGCTACTTCGTCAGCCTCGACGTGCTCCCCGGCACCGCGACCCGGGTGATCGAGCTGGCCAAGGGGGCCGGCGTCGCCCTGACCCCGGCCGGTTCAGCCTTCCCCGGCAAGGTCGACCCGGAGGACACCAACATCCGGCTGGCGCCGTCGTTCCCGCCGTTGGAGCAGGTCAGCGGGGCCATGGAGGTCGTCACCGTATGTGTGAAGCTGGCCGCTGCGGAGAAGCTGCTCGCGTGACTTCTGTTGAGGCCCGCCGCGACCTACGTACGCTGCCGAAGGCGCATCTGCACCTGCACTTCACGGGTGCGATGCGCCATCAGACCCTGCTCGAGCTGGCCACCCGTGACGGGATCAGGCTGCCCGAGCAGCTGGTCGCGGACTGGCCGCCGACGCTGAGCGCGGCCGACGAGAAGGGCTGGTTCCGGTTCCAGCGGCTCTATGACGTGGCGCGCTCGGTGCTGCGCACCGAGGCCGACATCCGGCGGCTCGTCATGGAGGTCGCCGAGGACGACGTACGCGACGGCGGCAGGTGGCTCGAGATCCAGGTCGACCCGTCGGGCTATGCGGCGAAGTTCGGCGGGATCACCGCCTTCACCGACCTGGTCCTCTCGGCCGTCGCCGACGCCGAGCGGGCGACGGGGCTCGGGATCGCGGTGATCATCGCCTCCAACCGCACCCGGCACCCGATGGACGCGCGCACGCTGGCCCGCCTGGCCGGACAGTACGTCGGCCACGGCGTGGTCGGCTTCGGGCTCTCCAACGACGAGCGGCGCGGGCGCACCGAGGAGTTCGACCACGCCTTCCGGATCGCCGAGCGAGCCGGCCTGCGGCTGATGCCCCACGGCGGCGAGCTGCGCGGGCCCGAGCACATCCGCACCGTGCTGGGGTCGCTGCACGCGACCCGGCTGGGTCACGGCGTACGCGCTGCCGAGGATCCGGCGCTGCTCGACGAGATCGTGCGCGCGGGCGTCGCACTGGAGGTCTGCCCGACCTCCAACGTGTCGCTCGGCGTCTACTCCGACCTCACCTCGGTGCCGCTGCCGCAGCTGCTCGACGCCGGCGCGACCGTCGCGCTGGGCGCTGATGACCCGCTGCTGTTCGGGTCCCGGCTGGCGGCGCAGTACGCCACGATGCGGGCCGCCCACGAGCTCACCGACGAGACCCTCGCCGACCTGGCGCGGATGTCGGTGACCGCCTCGACCGCGCCCGAGTCGACCAAGAAGGGTCTGCTCGCAGAGATCGACGACTGGCTCAACGCGCCCTCGCAGCCCACGGACTGACCGAGTTAAGACAGAATGTCGGACATGACGAACCCGTCCGACGATCAGTCCGATCCCAACAACCCGGCCGACGGCTCCACTCCGCCGCCGCCGAGCCCGTCCGAGCCGGGCCAGCCGACGTACGGCCAGACCTACGGTGAGCAGTCGTCCAACCCCTACGGCGGCGCGACCTACGACCAGAAGCCGCCGGCGGCCGGTTACGGACAGACTCCTCCGCCGCCCGCCTACGGCGGTCAGCCGAACTACGGTGGTCAGCCGGGCTACGGTCAGGCGCCCTACGGCGCTCCGGCCGGGTACCCCGGCCCGGTCGGCACCCCGGACTCGGGGGCGACCACGTCGATGGTCCTGGGCATCATCGGGCTCGTCGGGTTGTTCATCTGCGGACTCCCGATCGTCCTCTCGCCATTCGCCCTGTTCCTGGGTCTGAGCGCCAAGAAGCGGATCGACGCTTCGGCCGGTGCACTGACCGGCCGCGGCAACGCACAGGCGGGCTTCATCCTCGGCATCATCGGCACCGTCCTGCTGATCCTGAGCATCCTGCTGATCATCGTCATCATCATCATCGGGGTCAACGGCGGGTTCGACTCGGGCTATGACAGCGGCTACGAGCCGTACGACAGCGAGTTCTGAGAGATGACGAGCACGCCCCCACCCGGCTACCAGCCTCCCCCCGCGCCCTACGGCTTCCCGCAGCCTCCGCCCCACCCCGAGGCGAACTCGGCGATGGTCTTCGGGATCGTCGGCCTGTGCCTGTCGGTCATGTGCGGCGGGATCGGCGTCTTCATCGCCCCGTTCGGCTGGATCAAGGGCAAGCGGGTGATGGCCGAGATCGACGCCAACCCGGCGGCCTACAGCGGTCGTGGCAACGCTCAGGCCGGGTTCATCACCGGTCTCATCGGGACCATCTTCGGAGCGCTCTACCTGCTCTTCATGATCGTCTACGTCGTCTTCATCATCGTGATGATCGTCGTCGCCGCCAACGAGAGCGACGTGACCGCGTTCGACAGCGTCAACGCGATCCTGAGCAGCCGAACCTGACGGATGGACTGCGGTTATTTCACCTCCGGCGCCTGTCGCTCCTGCCGCTGGCTGGAGATGTCGTACGCCGAGCAGCTCGCGCAGAAGCAGCGACGGGTCGCCACGGCGCTCGAGTCGGTCGGGCTCGGCGAGGAACGTTGGCAGGAACCGGTCTCCAGTCCGGAGGCCGGTTTCCGCAACAAGGCGAAGATGGTCGTCGCCGGCTCGGTGGAGGCGCCGACGCTGGGGATCCTGTCCCAGGACGGTCTCGGTGTCGACCTGCTCGCCTGCGGGCTCCACACACCTGGGCTGCAGGCCGCGCTGCCGGTCCTGTCCCGGTTCGTCACGACCGCGCGGCTCACGCCCTACTCGGTCCCGGAGCGGCGCGGCGAGCTCAAGCACGTGATCGTCACCGAGGCGCCCGGCGGTGAGCTGATGGTGCGCTGGGTGCTGCGCTCCACCGAGGCGCTGTCCCGGCTGCGCAAGCACCTTCCGGCGCTGCTGGACGAGCTCCCGGTCGGCGTCGCCTCGGTGAACATCCAGCCGGAGCACAAGGCCGTGATCGAGGGCCCCGAGGAGATCTTCCTGACCGCTCGTGAGGCGCTGACGATGGACGTCAACGGGATCGGCCTGCGACTGCGTCCGCACTCGTTCTTCCAGACCAACACCGCCGTCGCGGCCGCGCTCTACCGCCATGCCCGCGACCTGGTCTCCTCGGTGTCGCCGGGTTCGGTGTGGGACCTCTACTGCGGCGTCGGCGGCTTCGGCCTGCACGTCGCCGCGCCCGGCCGTGAGGTGCTCGGCGTCGAGGCCAGCGAGCAGGCCATCGAAGCCGCCGCCTCGACCGCCGCCGAGCTGGGCCTGCCCGGCACCAGCTGGGTGGCCGGGGACGCCGCTGCGTACGCCGTCTCCTCCGCCTCCGCCCCCGACCTGGTCATCGTCAACCCGCCGCGGCGCGGGATCGGCGGCGCGCTCGCGGGATGGCTGGAGCAGTCAGGCGTAGAGCACGTCGTCTACTCCTCGTGCAACGTCGACACCCTCGCCCGCGACCTGCGCGACATGCCCTCGTTGCGACCGGTCTCAGCGCGACTGCTCGACATGTTCCCCAACACCGATCACCACGAGGTCCTCGTCCTCCTGAACCGAACCTGACGCCGACTCGACGCCTCACCGTGGGACATTTGCGCCGACTCGGCGGGGTCTGGTCAGGGTCAGCGCGCCGAGGACGAGGGCGGCGAGACCGAGGAGGATCGCCAGCCCGCCGCCGACCACGCCGTTGCCGGTGCCGGGTCCGCCGTCGGCCACGAACAGGTTGACGATGCCGACGACCAAGGCGATCGCCCCGCAGACGAGCGCCACGAAGGCGCCGTTTCGGCCGCGGTTGCCGGCGCCGCGTACGGCCCAGGTCAGCGCCGCTGCGCCGGCCACCGCTCCGGCGAGGCCGACGAACGCGGCCAGCGTCGCCCACAGCCGGCCGGTGGTCAGTGTGTAGGCGCCGACGTCTGGGGCGGCGGCGCTGATGAGCACGTCATTGAGGAACATGGAGGACTCCTTCGTTCGAGGTCGATCTGATGACTCGATCGTCCCGTCGGCGCACGCCGGAGTCGTCCTGCGTATGTGGACTCTTCGGCGCCGTCGCTACTGCGTTCGTGGTAGCCGGAAGTCCTACGCCAGACGGACTCGCGGGCGGCGCCGCGGGCATATCCTGCTCGCATGGCCAGGCGGCGGATCACGGTCGGGGACTGGGTCATCGCCGCCGGTGTGGCCGTGGCCCAGCTGGCTGCTGCGCTGAGCGGCGATCGACCCGGTTCCGGCCTCGAGCTTCTCGGCTACACCGCCCTGGTCGCGAGCGGTCTGGTGCTGGTCTTCCGGCGCCGGACGCCGGTCGCCGTGCTGGTCACCTGCGGCGCGTGCGGGCTGGCCTTTCAGGCACTCGGGTTCGATGTCGCGGTGATCGCGTTCCTGGTCGCGGTCTACGCGGCCGTGCGGGAAGGGCATCGGCTGGTCACCCTGCTGGCGGCGGTGGTGATGCAGAGCGGGCTGTTCCTGGTCGCGTACGCCTCCGTGGGCGACGTCCGCGCCGCCTCCGAGCAGGCGCGCGCGGCCCTGGAGATCGCCTGGCTGATCGCGGCAGGCGCCGCCGGAGAGGCCCTCAGGCAGGCCGAGAGGCGCGCCGACGAGGCCGAGCGCACCCGGGAGGCCACCGCCCAGCGTCGGGCCGACGACGAGCGGCTTCACATCGCTCGCGAGCTGCACGACTCCCTCACCCACCAGATCTCGGTCATCAAGGTCCAGTCCGAGGCCGCCGTCCATGTGGCGCAGCGGCGCGGCGAGGAGGTGCCGGAGTCACTGCTGGCGATCCGGGAGGCCGGCCGCGAGGCGGCCCGTGAGCTGCGAGCGACGCTGACGGCGCTACGTGACGACGATCCGAACCCGCCGCGCGGGCTCGAGGACGTACGCGACCTGGTGGGATCCGCCGGCTCCACCGGGCTGGACGTCACGCTGACCGTCGACGGGCAGCCCGGCACTGTATCGGTCGCCGTCAGCCGCACCGCCTACCGGATCGTCCAGGAAGCGCTCACCAACGTGACCCGCCACGCCGCAGCGACCACCGCGTCGGTCCACATCGACCACCGACCCGACTCCCTCGGGATCCGGGTCGAGGACAACGGCACCGGCGTCCCGGACACGACCGTGCCCGGCGTCGGGTTGCTCGGGATGCGGGAGCGGGTCTCCGCCCTCGGAGGTCAGCTGCGGGCTCAGCCCCGCGAGGAGGGCGGTTTCTTGGTCGAGGCACGACTGCCGGTGGAGCGTACGCCGTGATCCGGGTGCTCCTGGTCGACGACCAGCCGCTCATCCGCAGCGGTTTCCGGGCGCTTCTCGACATCGAGGACGACATCGAGGTCGTCGCCGAGGCCGCCGACGGCGTCGAGGCGGTGGCGCTCGCCCGCGAGCACCTGCCCGATGTGGCGATGGTCGACATCCAGATGCCGGTTGCCGACGGTCTCGAGGCAACCAGGCGGATCGCCGCCGACCCGGCGCTGGCCGGTGTGCACGTCGTGATCCTGACCAACTACGGCATGGAAGAGTACGTTCTCGAAGCCCTCCGCGCCGGTGCTGCCGGGTTCCTCGTCAAGGACATCCAGCCGGAGGACTTCGTGCACGCCGTGCGGGTCGCCGCACGAGGGGACGCGCTGCTGGCGCCGACGGTGACCCGCACGCTGATCGACCACTACGTCAGCCAGCCTTCCCCTGCCGACGCTTCCCCGGGGCTCGCCGAGCTCACCAACCGGGAGCGCGAGGCGGTCACCCTGGTCGCCCGGGGCCTGACCAACGACCAGATCGCCGAGACCATGGTGATCAGCGTGCTGACCGCCAAGACCCACATCAACCGGGCGATGACCAAGCTGCACGCGCGCGACCGCGCCCAGCTCGTCGTCGTGGCCTACGAGTCGGGGCTGGTATCCGCTAGAGGGCCACGCCGAGCATGACGGGCTCGTTGACGAGCATGATCCCGTACGCCGCCTCGACCCCGTCACGCACCTCTCTCGCGAGGACGAGCAGGTCCTCGGTCGTGCCCTCGCCGCGGTTGGTGAGGGCGAGGGTGTGCTTCGTGGAGAGGGAGACGCGGCCGGCCAGGCCTTCGGGCGTGTGGCCCTTCTTGAACCCGGCGTGGTCGATGAGCCATGCGGCGGAGGTCTTGACGGTGCCGTCGGGCTGCGGATAGGCCGGAGCGCTCTCCGGCACATCCTCCGGTGCGACGACGGGGTTGGTGAAGAACGAGCCCGCCGACCAGGTGTCGTGGTCGGCCTCGTCGATGACCATGCCCTTGCTGCTCCGCAGGCTCAGGACGGCCTCACGGATCTGCTTGGACGGCACCCGGGTGCCGTGCTCGACGCCGAGGGCGCCGGCGAGCTGGGCGTACGCGATCGGGGAGCCGGTCTCGCCGTCCGTACCGAGCCGGAAGGTGACCTCGAGGACCACGTAGCGACCGGGAACGGCCTTGAACCGCGACCAGCGGTAGCCGAACCCGCACTCCTCGGCGGTGAAGCTCCGCACCTCGCGGCGTTCGCGGTCGAACGCCTTGACCGAGGTGATGGTCTGGGAGACGTCCTGGCCGTAGGCGCCCACGTTCTGGATCGGGGTGGCGCCGACGCTGCCGGGGATGCCGGAGAGCGCCTCGACACCGCTCCAGCCCTTGTCGACGGCGGTCGACACGAAGTCGTCCCAGGTCTCGCCCGCCGCTACCGTGACGAGTAAGCCGCCCTCGACCGTCTCCACCGACACGCCCGTGGTCGCCAGCTTGACGACGGTGCCCGGGAAACCCGCGTCGGCGACGACCAGGTTGCTGCCGCCGCCGAGGACGAGCACGTCCTTGCCGGCCGCCTCGGCCGCGGTCACGGCCTCGATGATCTCCGTCTCGGTGGTCGCGGTGACGAACTCCGCCGCCGGGCCGCCGAGGTGGAAGGTGGTGTGCCGGGCCAGGGGCTCAGACAGGGGCTCAGACACGTACGGAGACCTTCGGCATGCCGAGCACCTTCTGAGAATCCCCGGTGGTCGAGCCTGTCGAGACCACGGTGAGGGCGATCGTCGCCAGTCCGTCCTCGACCGACTTCACTGTGCCGCTGACCGTCACCGAGGTGCCCTCGTCGTCGTCGGGTACGACGACCGGGTTGGTGAACTTGGCACCGAAGTCGACGACCTCGGCACCACCGGTCCACTCCGAGACCGCTCGGGCGACCAGAGCCATGGTGAACATCCCATGGGCGATCACCCCGGGGAGGCCGACGGCGGTGGCGATCCGGTCGGACCAGTGGATCGGGTTGAAGTCACCGCTCGCACCGGCGTAGCGAACCAGCGAAGCCCGGGTCACGGGGTAGGTCTTCGGGGCCAACTCGGCGCCGACCTCCAGCACGGTGTCGGACATCAGGCGACCTCCGCCGCTCGGTGGACCAGGGTGGCCGAGGTCGTGCATACGACCGCGCCGGACTCGTCGGTGATCTCGGAGACGGTGCCGATGATGTCGTTGCCGCCGATCTGACGCAGCGAGGCGACGCTCAGGGTCGCGGTCAGCTCGTCCCCCGGGGCGATCGGCCGGACGTAGGAGAACTTCTGCTCACCGTGCACGATCCGCGACAGCTCCACCTCGACATCGTCCAGGAAGGCGTTCATCGCGTCGAAGGCGAGCACGATCGGGAACGTCGCCGGGACCCGGTCTCCGCTCTCCCAGCTCATCCCTGTGGCGGCAGCGAACTCCCGCACCTTCTCGTCGGTGACCCGATAGGGCCTGGTCGGAGGAAACGCGCGCCCTACGAGCGACCCATCAACTGCCATGCGTACAACTCTAGTGGTCCGCCGAGAAGTCGCCCCCGTCGAGTGACGCTTCGGCGAAATGACGAACGCCCCGCCTCCCGAAGTGCGGGAGCGGGGCGTTCGGAGCGCTGATCAGCGTCGCGCTCTGCTTTTAAGTGAGCACAGCCTATGAAGACAGACTTCAGCGGGTCTCGCGGTGAGCCCGGTGGC
This sequence comes from Nocardioides sp. NPDC006273, assembly GCF_040613495.1. Lineage (NCBI taxonomy): Bacteria > Bacillati > Actinomycetota > Actinomycetes > Propionibacteriales > Nocardioidaceae > Nocardioides > Nocardioides sp. NPDC006273. The sequence continues at coordinate 30,312 of NZ_JBEXSD010000045.1, forward strand.
AACGGCACCGCGGGCAGTACTTGTTGAGCTCGATACGGTCGGGGTCGTTCCGACGGTTCTTCTTCGAGATGTAGTTCCGCTCCTTGCACTCGGTGCAAGCGAGGGTGATCTTCGGACGAACGTCGCTGCTCTTGCTGGCCACAGGAGTTTCCTTACGGTGCTGATCGAGGTGTTGCGGTCTTTGGCGGTAGCGGGGGCGGGGATCGAACCCGCGACCTCACGATTATGAGTCGTGCGCTCTAACCGCCTGAGCTACCCCGCCTCAACAGGAATCAGGCCCGCAACATTCCTGCTGCGGGACCCGAACTCCAGAGCCCCTTTACGGAATCGAACCGTAGACCTTCTCCTTACCATGGAGACGCTCTGCCGACTGAGCTAAAGGGGCGTTGCGTGAGAGAACATTACGGCAGGGGCGCCACGCTCACAAATCGAGGCGATCCTTCCGCGGATCACCCACATCATCGCAGGTCAGCGGGGTCCTCGGCGAATCCGCCGGGCTCCCAGATGCGCGCGAAACCCATCGCCTCCTCGAGCTCGTAGGAGAGCTCGAGCAGCATCCGCTCCTGCCCCGGTGCCGCCCCGAACATCATCCCCTGCGGCAACCCGGCCAACGTCTGCTGAACCGGCAGCGACACCGCCGGCCCACCGATGACGTTCTGCCACGGCGTGAACGCGACCCAGTCCATCAGCCGTTCCATCACCACCTCGTAGGCCTGGCTCGGTGCCAGCCGTCCGAGCTCCGGTGTCTGGTAGGCGACCGTGGGTGTCAGGACCACGTCGTACGCGGCGTGGAAGCCCTCCGCGATCGCCTGCGCTCTCCGCAGCCGGACGATGGCGGCCGGGACGTACTTCGCGTTCTTCAGGGTGTGCTGGGCCAGGCCGACGGTGAGGTTGTCGAGGCGTTGGCGGTCCCAGGTCTTGCCGCGGAGCGGCCCGGCGTTGACCAGGGCGACCGCAAGGGTTCCCCAGTAGAGGACGAAGTCGTCGGCGAAGGTCGCGGGCACCGGCGCGGGCACGCTCTCGACGGTGTGGCCGAGCTCTTCCAGCACCGCCGCGGTCTTGAGCGTCAGCTCGGTGACCTCGGGGCTGGCCTCGCGCCCGAGCGCGCCCGTGAAGATGGCGCAGCGGAGCCGTTTCGTCCCTGGACCGGTGACGTCCCCGATCGGCGGCAGTGAGGTGTGGTGAGCCTTCTCGGCCTCCCGGAAGAAGGCGGCGGTGTCGCGCACCGACCGGGTCAGGACCCCGTCGGTGACGATCTTGAGCGGCACCAGCCCGTAGAGCGGGTCCTGCGGCAGCCGGTCGCGGGTCGGCTTGAGCCCGACCAGCCCGCAGGCCCCGGCCGGGATCCGGATCGACCCACCGCCGTCGTTGCCGTGAGCGAGCGGCACGGCCCCGGCAGCGACCAACGCACCCGAGCCGGCCGACGACGCGCCCGCCACGCGGCCGGTGTCCCACGGGTTGCGCACCGCGCCGAGCCGCGCGTGCTCGGCGGTGCCCGAGAAGCCGAACTCCGAGAGCTGGGTCTTTCCCAGCGACAGCAGCCCGAGCTTGAAGAGCAGCTTGGTCATCTCGCCGTTGCGTGAGGCAGGCGGCATGACGTAGGAGTCCGTGCCGTTCCTGGTCGGCACCCCGGCGACGTCGGTGTTGTCCTTGATCAGGGTGGGCACGCCCGCGAAGAAGCCTGCCCTCGGCGCACGCGCCTGGACCCTGGCCCGGTCGAAGGTCCGGTACGCCATCGCGCCGAGGTGGGGGTCGACGGCCTCGATCCGCGCGATGGCCGCCTCGACGGCCTCCGCGGTGCTGAAGTCACCGCGCCGCAACGCCTCGGCGACCCCGACCGCGTCGAGAGTGCCGAGTACGTCGTCGGTGAAGGCGTGCACACGGGCCATGAGATCTACGTTAGAGGCTCCCCGGGCAGAGGCCGGGCCCAAGCCAACCGGCTCAGAGCAGCAAGTACGCCACCAGCGGGACCAGCAGACACGTGACCACCGCGGTGAGTCCCATCGCCAGCCCCGAGAAGGCGCCTTCGACGCGGCTCTCCTCCAGCATCCGCGCGGTGCCGATGCCATGGGATACCGCACCGACCGCGATGCCGCGGGCCCGCGGATCCCGAATCCCCAGCAGGTTCAGGAGGCGGGGCGCGACCATCGCCCCGACGATGCCGACCACGATCGCGAAGGCCGCCGACAGCTCCGGGTAGCCGCCCAGCCGTTCGGTCAGCGCGATCGTCACCGGAGCGGTGACGGCCTTGGTCGCAATCGTTCGCTCCAGCACATCGCTGCCACCGAGCCAACGCACCAGCAGGATGCCGCTGACCATCGACACGACCGCGCCGGCGGTCAGCGCGACCAGGACCGGGACCACCATCCCCTTCAGCCGCGCGGCCTGGTGGTAGAGCGGGATCGCCAACGCCACCGTCGCCGGTCCGAGCAGGAAGCTGATCAACGTCGTCGCGTCGGCGTAGTCGTCGTACGTCGTGCCGCTGAGCGCCAGCAGCGCCCCGACGATCACGATCGCGACCGCGACCGGTTGGGCCAGCGGCGAGTGGGTCCGTCTGCGCAGCCACCGCCCGAGCTCGTACGCAGCCACCGTCACGAACAGCCACAGGACGATGCTCATTCGATCTCCTCCCCCGGAGCGCCCTGGGTGCCGGCGACCTCGGGCACCCGGCGGAGGAACAGCCCGAGGACCCAGCCCACGGTGGCCAGCCCGAGCAGCCAGGAGCCGAGCAGCGCGACGACGATCGGCAGCGCGGCGTCGCGGATGATCGCAAGGTAGGCGATGACTCCGACCCCGGCCGGGATGAAGAAGAGCTGCAGGTGGGAGAGGAAGTAGTCGCCGACCTGGATGATCGGGTCGTCCTCGCCGTCACGGCGACGCAGGACCAGGACGAGGAACAGCAGCAGCATCCCCACCACAGGCCCGGGCAGCGGGATCCCGGTCAGCTCGACGATCGCGGTTCCGGCCAGCTGGCATCCAAGCAGCCAGAGGAGGCCGACGATCATTGCGTGGACAGAGACTCGATCGCCATCGCGGCGCAGCCGACCAGGCCCGAGGAGTCGCCGTGCAGCTGGGCCATGAAGGTGAGCTCGCGAGTGGCGATCGGGTTGGCGCGGGAGTAGACGCTCTCGCGAACCCCGGCGGTGTAGAGATCGAAGGCGCCAGCCATGTCACCGCCGATGACGACGACCTCCGGGTTGAGCAGGTTGACGGCGGTGGCGACGACCTCACCGAGCTGTCGGCCACCCTCGCGCAGCAGCCCGCGCGCCACGGCGTCGCCGGCGAGCGCGGCGGCCACCAGATCGCGTACGTGACCCGCGGGGACGCCGGAGTCGGTCAGCCGCTGAGCGAGCGCCCAGCCGGAGGCGACCGTCTCCAGGCAGCCGGTCGAGCCGCAGCGGCAGGGCCGGTCTCCGGCCGCGTCGATACGGGTGTGGCCGATCTCGCCGGCCGCTCCGAGGGCGCCGGTGACCACCTTGCCGTCGGTGATGATCCCCATGCCGAGGCCGGTCGATGCCTTGACGACCAGGGCGTTGCGTACGGGATGGTCGGAGTTGAAGAGCTCCGAGCGCGCCAGCGCGTGCGCGTCGTGGGCGAGGATCAGGGGCGCGTCGGTCAGCGCGGTGAAGTAGGGCGCCAGCTGGACACCGTCCCAGCCGCCCATCGCCGGGGTGTCGATGCTCATCCCGAGGTCGGGGTTGACCACGCCGGGCAGGCTCATCCCGATCGCCAGCACCGGCAGGTCGATCGAGGTCACCATCTTGGTCATCCGTTCGACGACCTCCGGCATCAGCGCCTCGGCGGAGATGCCGACCTCGTGGTCTCGGGTGTCGCCGGCCAGCTCGCGCCCGGCGAGGTCGAAGACCGCGGCCTGGCTGCGGCTACGGCCCACCGCCACCGCCAGCACGACTCCTGGGTCTGAGGATTCGTCGCTCACGACTGCAGTCTAAGCACGGGTCAGGACGCGGGCTTGGACGCCACCTAGGACCGCGAGCGGAGGCGCGCGTTGGGAAGCGGAGGTGCGGGGATCGGCTTCTGGTGGTTGCCCTCGACCACTCCGAAGCGCCCAGCGCCCACCTCCTGCGAGTCCTCGACCAGCTCGCCACCACGGATGATCTGCTCCTGCCACTCCTGGCGGTAGGCGACGACCTCGTCGTGGGTGCGGCCGACGAAGTTCCACCACATGATGATCGACTCTCCGAACGGCGGACCGCCGAGGAGGAGCAACCTGGTCCAGGCCTCGCCGGCCTGCAGGATCAGCGTCGTGGCGCCCGGAGGGGCGTAGGCGAGGGAGTCCTTCTCCACGTCGGCCGAGGCCGGACCGGACGGGCCGACACCGGTCATCGACACCTCGCCGGTGTCCACCAGCACACCGTGCTCGAACCGGTCGTCGACCGCGATCTCGAGCCGGGTGCCGGGCTCGAGCAGGATCTCGGCGCCGAGGATCTCGGAGTAGGTCCGCACCGGCGACGTCGCGCCCAGCAGCGACCCCATGAAGACCCGGACCGTCGCGCCCTCACGCTCGATCGGCGTCGGGCGGTGGTTCTCGAACGCCGGCTCGACGTCGCGGAACTCCTCGGGGAGGGCGACCCACAGCTGCGCCCCGTGGAGGACGGTGGTCTCGACCGTCGAGTTCTCCGAGTGGGAGATCCCGCGTCCGGAGGTCATCAGGTTGACCTCGCCCGGGCGCACCATCCCCACCGTTCCGACCGAGTCGCGGTGCTCGATCTCGCCGGTGAACAGCCAGGAGACCGTCGCCAGGCCGGTGTGGGGGTGCGGCGGCACCTCCATTCCCCCGGAGACGACGACATCGTCCGGACCGAAGTGGTCCAGGAAGCACCAGGCGCCGATCAGCGAGCGCGCGCGGGCGGGGAGGGTGCGGCGTACGTTCATCGCGCGTGGTCCACCCAGGGGCACGTCTCGCGGCGTGATGATCTGGATCTCGACGCCTTCGTCGCCGTTCCCGCCGACACACTCGACGGGGGTGGGGTGCGCGTCCAGGTTCGTCATGGCTCAACGCTACTCCCGAAGAGATCGCCTCGAGCCAAGACGTCACCCCGCCATGCCGGCGTCACATCGAGGTCGCCGAGGGGCTACCTCGATGCCACACGATGGGGCCGTGCTCATCGCTCAGCTCGCCAACTTCGTCGGCCCCACCTCCGGCGGGATGAAGACGGCTCTGGAGGCCCTCGCCCGCGGCTATGTCGGGGCAGGCCACGACCGGCTTCTGGTCGCCCCCGGCCCGTACGACGCGGTCACCTCGACCGACCTCGGGGACGTGGTGCAGCTCAGAGCACCACGTGTCGGCGGCGGCTACCGGCTGATCCTCGAGCCGTGGCGGGTGACCGACGTGCTGACCCGCTACCGCCCCACGAGCCTGGAGGTCAGCGACAAGCTGACGATGCTCCCGGCCTCCCGCTGGGCCCGACGCCACGGGATCGGGACGGTGCTCTTCTCCCACGAGCGCCTCGACGAGTACATGCCCACCTACACCGGCATGGACACCACCTCGAAGGTCTCCACCGCACTCCTGAACCGGATGCTGGTGCGCTCCTTCGACCAGGTGCTGGTGACCTCCGACTACGCCCGGCACGAGTTCGAACCGCTGGCCGCCACCGTCGACTGCCCGATCGCCCAGGTGCCGCTCGGTGTCGACCTGGACTTCTTCCCTCCCTCGCTCGGACACCGCGACGACACCCTGAGGCTCGTCCACGTCGGCAGGCTCTCCCGCGAGAAGTCGCCGGATCTCGCCGTCGCCACCGCGGTCGAGCTGCACCGCCGCGGATTCGACGTCCGGATGGACGTCTACGGCGACGGTCCGCACCGTGCCGAGATCGAGGCGATCGCCGCCGGTGCACCGGTCTTCTTCCACGGACACGTCGCCGACCGTCACCGCATCGGCCGAGCGCTCCGCGAGGCCGACGTGGCCCTCTCCGTGTGTCCCCGCGAGACCTTCGGGCTGGCGGTCCTGGAGGCCCTCGCCAGCGGTACGCCGGTGGTGACCGCCGACCGCGGCGGCGCCCGTGAGCTCGTCGACTCGAGGTGCGGGGCCTGGGCGCCCGCCAACCCGGCCGCGCTGGCCGACGCGGTCATCGATGTCGCCGAGCGACCGGTGGTGGCGACCCGCCGCGCCGCCCGCGAGCGGGCCGAGCAGTTCCCGTGGGCACGCACGGTCGAGGAGATGCTGGAGCTCCACGAGAGCCTCGCGCGGGAGACCACACCGACCTATCTCGTCGCGCGCTCGCGCCAGCGGCAGGCAGCCAGACGGACCCGGCGCTACGCCTGAACAGAACCGGGTCATCAGGGTGTCGGTCCACAATGTCTGTTGAGCAGTCGTTACTCTGCTGTGACCCTTCCAAGTCAACGACCACGTGAGGCGCACATGAGCGAGCTGACGACGCAGCAGCACACGCACTTCGCCGACTCCTTCGGGCCGGTGTGTCGGGCGTACGGAGAAGATCCGCTGACCACCTACGACTATCGAGGCGTCACCTGCAGCGACTGCCGGCATGCCGCGCCTTACATTAGCGCCCTGCCCGAGCACCTCAAGCCTCGGTCGACGAGGCGGCGCTCCTGGCCGCGCTCGATGCAGGACCGGGTCTAGGTCTAGGAAACCCCGATCTCGGCTCGCTTGTGCTGCGCCGGCGTCCACCTGACCGCCGACCGCGACCGGGCGAGGCCGACGATCCCGGCGACCAGCAGGGCACCGGCGCACACCGCGACCCACGGCGTGGGAGCGGAGGCGCCGAAGGCGACCACGGCCGCGACGTACGAGACGGTGGGGTTGGTGATCGTCATCGCCGCCATCGCCCAGGGCAGCGGCCCGGCGGCGAGGGCGGCCTGGGTGAGCACGATCCCGAGGCTGCAGGTGCACAGCAGCCCGTAGAACGCCGGCAGGGTGAGCATGCCTGGGAGGCCGTCCGCGGCGGCCCGGTCGGCGGTGATCTTCAGCAGCACCGAGGTGGTCGCGAACGAGCACCCGGCAGCGACCGCCGTGGTCGCCGCCGCGACCGGCGGCGGGAACCGATGAGCAGCCAGCAGGAGTACGCAGATCACCACCGCCACGCACCCCGCGAAGAGCGCGACACGGCCGACATCGGCATACGTGCCACCGCGATGTTCGTCGGTGACCAGCAGGACCACGCCGCCGCAGATCGCGGCGCCGCTGAGCCAGTCGGCCGGCGTCGGCCAGTGGCGAGCGGCGAGCGACGCGAAGACGAGGACGAAGAGGAGCTGAGTGGGCATCACCGACTGCACCACCGACACCGAGCCCAGGTGGAGCGCGACCGCCTGCATCCCGAAGCCGCCCGCGTTGATCACCGCCCCGGCGACCCACAGCGGGTTGCGCACCAGCGCCAGCATCAGCCGCTCGACCCCGGAGACCCCGCCGCTGCGCCCGGGCGCGAGCGCGCTGGCGCGCTGCTGGACCGCAGCGGAGAGGGAGAACAGGACGCATGCCGCGAGGGCCAGACCCACGGCCGCGGCATGATCCATGTCTCGACGCTAGACCGCGGAGGGGAAACCCTCCCGGTCGTCACGCGAGCATCGGATGAACCCTGGGAGTCAGCTCTTCACTCCGGCCCCCATGATCTCGCCGAACTCGAGCCCGAGGACCGACGGGTCACCGTCCTTCGGCACCAGCACCGCGACCGTCACCGCCGTGCGGATCGACAGGTTCTTGCCGGCCTGGCCGCGGAACTCGTCGAAGGGAGGGTTCCACTCCCACTCCGTGCCCTGCCCGCCGACGGTGGAGTCGACGGTGTACTCGAGCATCGCGAGCACGCCGTCGGGCGTCCGCACCATGCGGGACCCGGTCCCGTCGAACGGCTCGGCGGTCGTCTTGATCATGTCGACCCCCACCTCCGCCACGTACGCCTTCATCTCGCGGCGTGGGGCGGACAGCTTCTTGAACCCGTCGAGCCCGTCGATCTTCCCGGGCTTCTCGAGATAGGCGCTGATCTCGTCGGCAACGGCCTGGACCTGCTTCGCCTCGGCGGCGGAGACCGGGGCGGCGCCCTCGACCTCGGAGGGGATGGCATTCTCCTTGACCTTGACCTCGCCACGGTGCTTCCACGACGCGAGGGCGTCCTTCTGCTCGTAGACAGCCAGTGTGGCCTTCCGGTCACCGCTGTCGATCTCCACGATCGCCCACATCGGATACTCGGCGAGCTGTGCCGACCACACGCGGCCAGCGACTGCGGTGAAGCTGGACTGGCGCCTTCGCAGATCGACAGCCTTCGCAATGACGGATGCAGTCCGAAGCATGGCGAGCATGGGACCGCTGGCTGCCTGATCCCAGGCCTCGGCCTTCCACTTCCCGGGCCGGTTGACCTCGATCGCCTTGTCGCTGCGGATGTTCCAGTCCGCCATCACCTTGGCGGCCTCGGCCTTACGCAGCGAGACCTTGCTGGCCTCCTCGAGCTCCACGGCCGCGGGCATCGAGCACCCGGCGAGCGCGAACGTCAGTACGCCGATCCCGGCCGCCACGCCCAGGCGGCGGTAGAGCCCGGCCGGCGGTCGCGGCGCGGCCGGGTGGACCGGGCCCGGCCCGGTCATGACCGGACGCGCCGGCTGAACCGGCTGGGCCGGAGGGACGTACGAGACCGGTGGACCAGGCGGCTGCCACTCGTCGGGGCGCACGCGCCTACCGCTCAGCAGCGCGATGACCGCACCGCCCAGCAGCAGCGCACCCAACCCGGCGGCGCCCAGCGCGACCAGGAAGAGTCCCTCGAAGCGGTAACCGAAGGCCAGCTTGATCGGCGCACCGTCGCGGCTGGCGGCCAGGAACGAGACCGGCTCACCCTCGAGCTCGACCTCCAGTTCCTGGGTCCCGGTGCCGGAGACGGACTCGTGCCACCACGGCGCCTGAGAGGCGTCCGGGACCTTCTCCCCCGAGCCCGCGGCGCCGCTGACCCTGGTCAGCGGGGTCTTGGCGATCTCGACGGCGTTGGTGTCCTTGACGACGTCGAGCACGTCGACGGGGTTGCCGACACCGACGTACGTCTCCCCCATTCCCTGCACGCTCACGGCGACCGGAAGCCCGTCGAAGGCGAACGCCTCCGGCGTCGAGTACGCCGCCCCCTGCTCGATCGGGGTCTCCTTGCCCATCATCACGTCGTCCGGCCCGGCCGCGATCGCCAGACCGGAACCGAGCAGGAGCAGGGGCGCGCCGAACACTCCCAGGAGCACCGCGGCGACGATGCCGCCTCGTCTCTTCCGGCGAGGTGGGATCACGGGGGCGTACGTCGCCGGGCTCATCAAGGCCTTCCAGGTGGGGGTCCCGAGAAAGAGGACGCAGCAATGTAGCGCGCATCGTCGCTGGCCGGAAACGATTTCCCAGCGGCTCACCGAGGGCACTCCGCGAGGACGAAAGATGCCAGAACGGACGGGGCGGATCCGCCATGAAACGTTTACGTTTCCTTGGTAACCAAATTGCCGTGTCGGTGTTTCTATCCACCGTTGACTGTCCATAACGTCGTTGCGCGGACGTGGGCGTGTAGAGACGGCTGTTTCGTCTCGACCGGCCGCGACCGCTGAAGTTGTTTCGATTCGAATTGACGACGAAAGGCAAGAAATGAGCAAGAAGACAGGGATGCTGCGACGCGCTGCCGCCGTAGCCGCCTTCTCGGGTGTCGCCTTCGCACTGACGACCGGAGCTGCCACCGCTGCCCCGGCCTCTGCCGACGCCACCACCTCCGTCAGCACCTCTGCCAACGACATCTCGCCCTCGACGCAGAAGGCGTGGGACGACTTCATCGTCGGCGGCTCCTTCCTCGCCGGCGGTCTGGCCCAGATGGTCAGCGGTGCCTGGATCGGTGCCCCGGGCACCCTCATCTCCGGCGCCACCGGCGCCCCGATGACCCCCGAGCAGATGCAGGCCTGGGACAACTGGAACGAGGGCGCGCACAAGGCCGGCATGGGTGCCGCCATGCTCGTCTCGGGTGCCTACATCGGCGCGCCGGGCTACATCTTCGACAAGATCACCGGCGGGGCCACCCCGGGCGACCTTTCGCCCGAGGAGCTCGAGCAGGTCTCCTTCGTGATCCCGCAGGACAACCCCGTGTTCGACGGCGTGCCCACCGAGCAGGTCCCGAACCCGATGGCTCCGCTCGGATCCTTCTGAGCCAACGCCACTGAGGCAACGCGGCAGAGCCGGCAGTTCGAACACACCACGTTCTGACCGGCGCCGTCGCACAGATGGCCCCGGCGTGCACACTCCGTGCACCCCGGGGCCATCAGCATGTTCGGGCCCGGTTCAGCCGTACGCCAGCGGCTCCTCGATCACGTCCATCACCGCTCTGGCGAGCCAGTAGTGGCGCCCGCCGCGGCCCGACCGGCCGGCCGGCTCGACCCACCCGCGTCGCTCGGCGTCCTGGATCAGGTTGCGCGCTCCCTGGTTGGTCAGACCGGTCGCGTCCTGCACCCGCCCGACGGTCAGGTAGGGGTTGGCGAACAGCAGCGTGACCAGCCCGGAGAGGTTGGCGCGTGAAGTGGCGGCCTCCTCGAGATAGCTCTCCCGCAGCGCGACCAGCCGCTCTGACCTGGTCGTGGCGTCCTCGGCCGAGCGTCGCACCGCGGTGAGGAAGAACTGCAGCCACTCCTGCATCTCACCGCGTTCCCGGACGCTCTGCAGCCGTTGATAGTAGGTCTGGCGGTGGGCCTCGATGTAGCCCGAGAGGTAGAGCAGCGGCGTGGTCATCCGCCCCTCCTCCATCAGCATCAGGTTGATCAGCAGCCGTCCGATCCGGCCGTTGCCGTCGAGGAACGGATGGATCGTCTCGAACTGGTAGTGCATCAGTGCGCACCGCACCAGCGTCGGGCTGAGGTCGGGGACGTTGACGTACGCCTCCCAGTCGGCGATCAGCTCCGGCAGGTCGGCCGGGAGGGGCGGGACGTACGCGGCGGTGGTGGGGTTGTCGGTCGGCGACCCGACCCATACCGGGGTCCGCCGGAACTCGCCGGGGTGACGCTCGTGGCCACGGACTCCGGTGAGCAGCGTCTTGTGGAGCTCGAGGACGAGCCGCTGGCTGAGCGGCCAGGTCTTGATGAGCTCGAAGCCCTGGCGGGTCGCGGCGAGGTATGCCTTGACCTCGGCGATGTCCTCGTTTCGCACTGCTGTCGGGGCCGGCCGCCCGCCGGCCTCGGCCTGGAGGACCTCCTTGAGCGTGGTCTGGGTGCCTTCGATCCGCGAGGAGGCGACGGCCTCCTGGGTCAGGTACGGCCCGATCAGCAGCTCGGGGTCGTGGATCAGCGCGCTCACTCCCTGCAGGCGGCCCAGGGCGGCGTCCGCATCCGAAAGCGCTTTCACGGTGAGCGGCTGCAGCGGAAGGTCACGCGGGACGTGAGCCGGCCGGTAGTACCAGTACGCCCACTTGTTGCCCGGCTCCCTGGTCGCGTTGCCGAACTGCGGCGCGGCGTACCTGTCTGGATCCATATTCGGTGAACTTACCAGTTCAAGTGGTCTGGAGTTGGAAGTTTCCGGAGACTTCCAACCGACTCTTGGAAGCAGCCCGCCAACCTCCAACCGTCCCGATGACCCCCGCGACTAGGGTGAACACGTGCAGTTCGGTCAGTATCCCGCCCCGCGCCACACCATCGCCCACCTCTCCGACCCTCACCTCTACGCCGGCGACCGGCGGATCTTCGGCGAGGTGGATCCGGCGCCAGGGCTGGAGCGAGCCCTGGCGCGGCTGCGTGGGATGACGACGCCGCCCCAGGCGATCGTCTTCACCGGTGACCTCGCCGACCTGGGCGAGGAGGGTGCCTACGTACGCCTCCGGGAGCAGGTCGAGCCCTACGCCGACTCCTTCGGCGCCGAGATCATCTGGGTCATGGGCAACCACGACGAGCGCGAGGTCTACTCCCAGGTGCTCTTCGGAGAGGCGTCGGACGCCCCGCAGGACCGGGTCCACGAGGTCGCCGGGCTGCGGATCATCGCTCTCGACAGCACCGTGCCGGGATGGCACCACGGCACCGTCACCGAGCCCCAGCTGGAGTGGCTGGCCGAGGTGCTGGCCACGCCGGCGCCCCACGGGACGCTGCTGGCGATGCACCACCCGCCGATCCCGTTGCCGCTCAACGAGGCCAGCGTGATCATCGAGCTCGACGGCCAGGACCGGCTCGCCGAGGTGCTGGCCGGCACCGACGTACGCGCCGTTCTCGCAGGTCACCTGCACTACTCGACCAGCGCGACCTTCGCCGGCATCCCGGTCTCGGTCGCGTCCGCGAGCTGCTACACCGCTGCCCCTGCGACCACCGACCGCTACTCGGCCTCCGTCGACGGCCACCAGGCGATCTCGCTGGTCCACCTCTACGACGAGGGTGCCGCCGGTGTCCCCGGCGCCCCGGTCGTGCACACCACCGTGCCCATCGGCGAGGCCCCCGAAGTCGCCGGCTTCCCCTCCACGGTCCTGGAGAAGCTAGGCCCGATGACCCAGGCCGAGCGCCGCGACCTCTTCTCCCGCAAGGGCAAGGCCGCTCGCGCCCTGCGGCGTCAGCTTCGAGACTGACCGAAAGTATCTCGATCTCCGACTCGAGGCTGATGTGGACGCACGTCGGCCCACGCCAGGCTGGTCGCCACAGTCAACGACGACAGGAGCAGCCATGTCTCGGACCATCGTCCGCACGGGCACCGCAGCGATCGCCGCGGTGCTCCTTCCTCTGACCGCCGTCCCGGCCGCATCCGCCGATCCCGAGCCGGGCCCCGGGCCGGCGGCGATCTCACCGGACCCGACCGCGCTGACCCGGGAGGCGACCGCGATCGCCGAACGCGCCGCCGCCGAACGCCAGGGGCTCCGGACCCGGTCGGCCACGACACCGACCGCCGCCGATCTCGACCGCGCCGTCGACGCGCTCATCGCCGATGGCGCCAGCGGCGTCACCGCCCGGGTCGAGACACCCGATCTGGAGTGGTCGGGGGCCGGTGGCGTCCGCGAGGTCGGGAAGAAGAAGCCGGTCCGGCCCGGCGACCGCTTCCACGTCGCCAGCAACACCAAGACGTTGATCGCGACCCTGGTGATGCAGGAGGTCGAGCGCGGCAGCTGGACCCTGGACACCCCCGCCAACGACCTGCTCCCCGGCACCTTCCCCGAAGGCGTCACGATCAAGCACCTGCTCAGCCACACCTCCGGTGCCCCGCGCGGCCCCGAGGAGCTGATCTTCGATCGCATCGAGGACCCGACCTCGTGGGAGCAGTCGATCGACGCCCTCGGGCAGTACTACTCCGAGGCCGAGCACCTCGCCGTCATGCGCCACACCGGCTGGCTCTTCGAGCCCGGCACCGACTTCTCCTACTCCAACTACGGCTACGTCGCTCTCGGCGTCATGCTCGAGAAGGAGACCGGGGAGAGGGTCGAGGACCTCGTACGCCACCGGGTGCTGAAGCCCGCGGGCATGCGCCAGAGCGCGTATCCGACCGATGCCCGCAACCGCGGGCCGTTCCTCGAGGACGCCGCTTACTGCGAGGGCGAGTGGCGGCCGATGACCGACCTGCACCCGAGCGTCTTCCACGCCGCGGGAGCGGCCACGAGCACGACCGAGGACCTCGCCGACCTCAACGAGTCGCTCCTGACCGGGAGCCTGGTCAGCCCGGGAACCGTCGAGAAGATGCTGCCCCCGATCGCGGGCAGTGCCGACCCGACGTACGGACTGGGCATCTACGCTGTGCCGGACCCGTGCACCCCTGGCGAGAACCTCTACGGCCACGACGGCGCCCACTTCGGGGCTCAGTCGATCAGCTGGGGCTCACCCGACGGCACCCGCCAGATCACGCTCGGCTGGACCGGCCGCGACCTCTCCGGTGCCACCGAGCCGCCCTACGACCTCGCCCTGCTGCTGGAGCCGATGCTGCTCGCGACCTGCTGAGCCGCGCGCTGCGCCGTCGCCCGGTCAGGGTCGCAGGATGCGACGCTCGATGGCCGTGGCGACGGCGCCGGCGCGGGTGTCCACGCCGAGCTTGGTGTAGATGTGGGAGAGGTGCGACTTGACCGTCGCCTCGCTGACCAGGAGCTCGCGGGCCATCTCCTTGTTGCCGAGCCCGCGGGCGAGAAGCCGCAGGATCTCGACCTCGCGCGGGCTCACCTTCGGCGTCGGCGAGGCGGCCCGTTGGAGCAGGCGGTTGGCGACCGAGGGAGCAAGCACGGTCTCTCCGCGAGCGGTGCCGCGGATCGCCCGGAACAGCTCCTCGGGCGGAGCATCCTTCAGCAGGTAGCCGGACGCGCCGGCGTCGACGGCCTCGAGGACATCGGCCTCGGTGTCGTACGTCGTCAGCACGAGCACGTGCGGTGGGGACGGCAGCTCGCGGACCAGCCGGGTGGTCTCGGCGCCGCCCGGCCCGTCGCCGAGGCTGAGGTCCATCAGCAAGACGTCCGGCTGCGTCTCGCCGACGACGGCGACAGCCTGGGCCGAGTCGGCCGCCTCGCCGACGACGTCCAGGTCGTCCTGGGCATCGACCAGAGCACGTACGCCGGCCCGGACGACCGGATGGTCGTCGACCAGCACCACCCGGATGCGTTGTTCAGCCACGAGGTTCCTCTCGCTGGTTGGATGTCGACGGCCCGGCCGCGAACGAGACCGCGACGACCGTTCCCTCGCCCGGGGCGCTCTCGATGACCAGGTCTCCGCCCAGCAGGCGGGCGCGAGCCCTCATCCCCGCGAGCCCACGACCGCGCAGGCCCTCTGCCTCGTCCTTCAGATCGGCCGGGTCGAAGCCGGTCCCGTCGTCGCGTACGTCGAGCGCGACCGCGCCCTCGTAGAAGGTGAGGGACACGACGGCCGTGGTCGCACCGGCGTGCTCGGCGACGTTGGCCAGGGCCCCGCGCAGGGTGCGTACGACGGCGGTCGCCACGCGTCCGCCGACCTCGTGCGGGTCGCCGTGGACGTGGACCGGGACCGTGAGCCCGGCGGTGGCGGCGACGTCTTCGGCGACCTGGCGAACGGCGGTGACCAGGGCCGATCCGCCGGTCAGCTCCGCGGGCGCGAGGTCGCGGACCACGCGCCGCGCCTCGTCGAGCGAGGATCGCGCCATGGCGGCCGCTTGGTCGACGCGGCCGCGGGCGTCCGCAGGACGGGACTCCCACTCCTGGTCGGCCGCCAGGAGCAGCAGGTTGATGCTGGTCAGCCCCTGGGCGACGCTGTCGTGGATCTCGCGGCTCAGGCGGGCGCGCTCGGCCACGACGCCGGCTCGGCGCTCGGCGTCGGCGACCTCGTCCTGGGCCGCCTCGAGCTCGTTGAGGAGCGCCCGCCGCGTCGCCGCGTCGCGCTCCAGGGCGCGGTAGGCGGTCACCGCGAGCACCGCGACGCACACCGGGCCCAGGAGCACGGTCGGATCGGCCAGACCGGTCATCCGGCTCCAAGCGACTGCCACGACCGCGACGAGGAACACCGTGGCGGCCACCGCCCAACGGAAGGGCAGGACCCGCAGCGCCAGGAAGACCAGCGGCACCGCCGCCCACGAGAACGACGGCGCGATCAGCGCCAGCACCGTCCAGCAGGCGACCACTGCGGCCAGCCAGACGACTGCGGCCGTGCCGGTGAGACGGCGGCCCGCGGCGTACGCGACCAGGAGGAGGGCGGCACCGGGCAGGACGACCTCGGCCTGGTCGCCGAAACCGTGGCCCTGCAGGTAGCGGACCACCGAGGCGACGACGAGCACCACCAGCGAGATGTGGAGCCAACGGTCCAAGAGCGCCTGGCCCGCGAGGATCCCGCCGACGACGGGCGTCGGCTCTGGCCCTGGAGTCGGCCCTGGAGTTCGCGCGGCATCGGTGGACATGGTTGCTCCAGGCTAGGCGGCGATGAGGCCGGCCGGCATCATCCGATCGGCTATCCGGGTGTCGCCGTACGGCTATCCAGACGTCGCCGGTCACCCGATGCCCCGACCCCTCTCCGGCGGCGATGGTTGGTGCATCAGCTCGAACCACTTGAGGAGAACCATCATGCGTACGTCCCGGATCGCCGCCCTCGCCGGACTTGCTGGCATCGCCGTCTCGGCCACCATGTCCTTCACCGCCCTCGGCACGGGCACCGCGGCCAGCGCCGCGGAGGGCAACGGTCGCCCGGCGAGCTACCTGCTCGAGGGCGACGCGTCGGCCCAGGGTGGCTCCAAGTTCGAGGGCATCGGCGTGGACAAGGAGACCGGCGCGTTCTACGTCAGCGAGGTCACCGGCGGCGAGATCCAGCGTGGCTCCGCCGACAGCGTCCGGGCCGAGGAGTGGCTGGGCGGCGACGGCACCGACGGTCGCTACACCGCGCGCGGCATCACCGTCGACGACGAGGGCCGCATCTACATCGCCGGTGGCCCGAACGGCACCGGCAACGACCGCCCGGACCTGTGGGTCTACAGCCCCGAGGGCGAGCTGCTCGCCGCGCTGCGCGTCCCAGACGACAACGCGTTCCTGAACGACGTCGCGATCGGTCCTGACGGGGCTGCGTACTTCACCAACTCCAACGACCCCACGATCATCCGCGTCGCCGAGGGTCCCGAGACGACCGGAGCGAGGTCGAGCGGCGAGCTTGCTCGTCCGCTCGTGCCGAGCGAGGGAGTAACCGCGCGAAGCGCGGACGGCTGGCAGGCCAGAGAGTGGGCCGACGGCAGCTCGCTGATCACCCCGCAGGAGGGCTTCAACCTCGGTGGCATCGTGCTCAGCCAGGACCGCTCCGCGTTCGTGGTCGCCCAGGGCACCACCGGTCAGCTGTGGCGCTTCTCGATGGCCACCGGCGAGGTCAGCGAGATCGACACCGACGGCGCTGACCTGCGCAACGCCGACGGATTGGTTCGCCAGGGCCGCGACCTCGCCGTGATCCGCAACTTCGACAAGCAGCTCGTGCACCTCGAGCTGACCCCGTCCGCCACCTCCGCGGAGCACGTCTCCTCCCGTGCGACCGACCCCGATCGCGTCCTCACCACCGGCAAGCTGCTCGACGGTCGGATGCTGCTCGTCGACAGCCACTTCGACGAGCAGACCGCGCAGGGGCCGTACGAGATCGTCACCGCCCGGATGCCGCGATGACCGTGCCCACGTCGCTGCGGCCGCCCCGGTGGCCGATGGTTGCCGCGGCGCTGGCCGTGCTTCTGGCAGGCTGCGCCGCGGCGCCGTCGGAGACCGCCCAGTCGTCTCCGTCGCCATCGAGCTCTCCGTCGAGCTCTGCGTCCGACGACCCGAAGGCCGCGAGGACCACCCCCGACCCCGAGGAGCTGAAGCGGATGAACGAGCAGCTGATCAAGGCCGCCTGGGACAACGACGTGGCCCGTGCCCGTGACCTGATCCGGGCCGGCGCGAACGTCAACCACGCCGACGACACCCAGCAGAGCGCTTACCTCATCGCGGCGAGCGAGGGCTATGTCGACCTGCTCGACCTGACCCTCCGCAACGGTGCGGAGATCAACGCCAAGGACTCCTACGACGGCACCGCGCTGATCCGCGCCGCCGAGCGCGGCCACGCCGACGTCGTGGGCCGGCTGGTGCAGGCCGGCATCGACCTGGATCACGTCAACAACCTCGGCTGGACCGCGCTGCACGAGGCGGTCGTCCTGGGCGATGACGGCCCGGACGCGGCCGACACCGTGCGGGTGCTCGTCGCGGCCGGCGTCGACCTGTCGGTCAAGGCCGGCCGGGACGGGAAGACCGCCCTCGAGCACGCCGAGGAGCGCGGGTTCGACGCGATCGTGTCGACGCTGCGTACGGCCTCGGCTGAGTCCGCCGGTGGCGATCAGCAGTTCCTGCGGGCGGCGGCCTCAGGCGACGCGGACGCGGCTGCGGCTGCGCTCCGCGGCGGCGCCGACCTGGAGGCCCGAGACAGCAACCGGCGTACGCCGCTCCTGCTCGCCGTCACCGACGACCACCTCGTGACCGCCCGTCTGCTCGTGCACCTGGGGGCCGATCCGGACGCCCTCGACGGACAGCACGACACTCCCTGGCTGGTCACCGGCGTCACCGGGAGCGTCCCGATGGCTGAGCTGCTGCTCAGCGTCGGCCCGGACCTGACCGTGCGCAACCGCTACGGCGGCATCTCCATCATCCCGGCCAGCGAGCGCGGGCACGCGGAGTACGTGGAGCGGGTCGCGCAGACCGCCATCGACATCGACCATGTCAACGACCTCGGCTGGACCGCCCTGCTCGAGGCCGTGATCCTGGGCAAGGGGTCCGACCGCTGGCAGCGCATCGTCCGCAGCCTGCTCGAGCACGGCGCCGACCCGAGCATCGCCGACCGCGACGGCGTCACCCCGCTCGAGCACGCCCGCAACCGCGGCTTCACCGAGATCGCCCACATCCTCGAACAGCACAGTGTCGAGCAGGGCCGCGGCTGACCTGCCGCGTGGCCCGAAGGCGAGGCCCTGACAGGCGGTGCCCTGACCAGTTCCCCCGCTGGTCGGGGCATCGATGGCGTATTGGCCCCACCCGTGCTGGAACCCGACACGCGACCAACGGACACACATCCAGCCAACCCATACGCAAGCGGCCAGCGAGCAGCCGACGCCACGTCGACAACGCACTGCGGATCGAGTCGGCGCCTAGATGATTGATGCGCGGTCTGACCGGCCGCTTCGCACTCGGCATCCGCGCTCGCGGCGTTGCCGCCCCTCGAAAGACACCCGGTATTCCTTCGAGGCGAGGTCTGAACGAAGTGGCCTTTGCGAGCGCGGCGCCGAGCGCGAATCG